>CAYJQA010000081.1:0-3784 GCA_964372065.1 uncultured Litorilinea sp. | reverse complement strand
GATCTGGATGGTCATCGCCGGCGTGATCGCCGGCGTTTTGGGTGGCATCCAGGCCTTGATCTTTGCGGGGAGTGTCGGTGGACTCGGCGGGATGTTGGGGGGCATGGGCCTGCCGCCTGAGATGACGAGCCAGTTGGGGATGATGATGGGTGGGGCCGGGTGGGCTGCCATCGTCACGGTCCCGGTGTTCTTCCTGATCGGTGCGCTGATCGTACACCTATTGGCGACGGTACTGGGCGGCAAAGGTGACTTCGGGAAGATCGCCTACCTGATCTCGACCTACCAGGCGCCGATCACGATTGCCAGCGCCATCATCGCGTTGATCCCGTTCTTGGGCGGCTGCATCACGCCGCTGCTCGGCATCTACGGGTTGGTGCTGGAGTACTTCGCAGTCAAGGTCAATTACGGGCTGACCCAGGGCCGGGCCATCGCGGTGGTGCTGATCCCGATTGCGCTGGTCATCGTACTGGTCTTCTGCGTGGGCTTCGTTCTCGCTGCGGCGATGGCGGGATTGTCCAACTAGGCAAAGTCGCAGGCCAACATGAATCACCGGGGCAGAGCGAACGAACGGCGCGCTGCCCCGGTTTCGTATAGGGAACCATGACGCAACGTTTCTACTCGCTGTATACACATGGGTTTGTGCGGGTGGCGGTCTGTGTGCCCCACGTGCGCGTGGCCGACCCGGCCTTCAACACGGCGCGCACGCTGGCGCTGGCGCAACGCGCGTCCGGTATGGGTGCGGCGGTGGCCTTGTTCCCGGAACTGGGCATTTCGGCCTATACCAACGACGATCTCTTTCACCAGGACGCGCTGTTGGAGGCCTGTGTGCGGGAGGTCGCGCAGCTGGTCGAGGCGAGTCGCGACCTCACACCGGTGCTGATCGTCGGCGCGCCGCTGGTGTTTGAGCAGCGGCTGTTCAATTGCGCCGTCGTGATCCACGGCGGGCGCGTGTTGGGAATTGCGCCCAAGAGCTACCTGCCCAACTATCGCGAGTTCTATGAGAAGCGCCAGTTCAGCGCGGCGCGTGATGCGGTGGGGCGCAGCGTGCGATGGCTGGGCGCAGATGTGCCGTTTGGGAATGACCTGGTGTTTACCGCCGAGAATCTGCCGCATCTGGCGATCCACGCAGAAATCTGCGAAGATGTGTGGACGCCGATCCCGCCCAGCTCCTATGCCGCGCTGGCCGGCGCGACGGTGCTGGCGAATCTCTCGGCGAGCAACATTACGGTGGGCAAGGCGGACTATCGGCGCAGCCTGTGCGCCGGGCAGTCGGGCAAGTGCGTGGCGGCCTATTTATACTCGGCGGCGGGGCCGGGCGAGTCCACCACCGATCTGGCGTGGGACGGTCACGCCCTGATCTATGAGAACGGCGCGCTGTTGGCAGAGTCCCAGCGCTTCGCCGTGGAGGAAGAGGTCATCGCGGCGGATGTAGACGTGGAACGGTTGGTGCAGGACCGGATGCGGCTCTCCAGCTTCAACGACAGCGTCGCCGACCATAGGGAGCGGCTACAGGGGGTGCGCAAGATACCCTTCGAGCTTGCGGTTCCGCCCGGCGACCTGCCCTTGCTGCAGGCCGTCGACCGCTTCCCCTATGTGCCAACCGACCCAGCGCGTCTGGACGAACGCTGCTATGAGGTGTACAACATCCAGGTCCACGCGCTGATGAAGCGTTTGCAGGCGACCGGGATTCAGAAGGTCGTCATCGGTGTGTCGGGCGGGCTGGATTCGACGCAGGCGCTGATTGTGGCCGCGCGCACCATGGACCGGCTAGGGCTGCCGCGCACAAACGTGCTGGCGTATACCATGCCGGGCTTCGCCACGTCCACGACGACGCTGCGCAATGCCCACCGTCTGATGGAATCGCTCGGCGTGAGCGCACACGAGATCGACATCCGCCCGTCGTGCCTGCAAATGCTGCGTGACTTGGGCCATCCCTTTGTCGACGGCAAGCCGGTCTACGATGTGACGTTCGAGAATGTGCAGGCAGGCGAGCGCACGTCGCACCTGTTCCGGCTGGCGAACCATCACGGCGGGCTGGTCATGGGGACGGGCGACTTGAGCGAACTGGCGTTGGGGTGGGCGACCTACGGCGTGGGCGATCACATGTCGCACTACAACGTGAACGCATCCGTGCCCAAGACGCTGATTCAGTATCTGATTCGGTGGGAAGCGGAGAAGGGGCATTTCGGCGCGGAGGTGTCCGACGTGCTGCTGGCGGTGCTCGACACGGAGATCTCGCCCGAACTAGTGCCGGCGGAGGCCGGCGCGCAGGACAGACCGGCGCAGAGTACGGAAGCGAAGATCGGTCCGTATGAACTACAAGACTTCAACTTGTACTACGTGACGCGTTTCGGCTTCCGGCCAAGCAAGGTGGCGTTCTTGAGCTACAGCGCGTGGCGCGCGCGCGACCAGGGGGCCTGGCCGAGTCTGTTGCCCGATGCCAAGCGCCACCAATACGACCTGCCGACGATCAAGAAGTGGCTGGAGGTCTTCCTCTATCGCTTCTTCCAGATCAGCCAGTTTAAGCGCTCGGCAGTGCCTAACGGCCCCAAGATCGGCTCCGGCGGCTCGCTTTCGCCGCGCGGCGATTGGCGTGCGCCGAGTGATTCGGAATCGGTGGTGTGGCTTAGTGAACTGCGGGAGAAGGTTCCCGCATAGATTCGGGATGGGTGGATATGTTCAATCGAACGTTGGGACGCAGCGGCTTGCAGGTCAGCGCCATGGGGCTGGGGTGCTGGGCCATCGGCGGGCCATTCTGGCGCGGGGACCAGCCCGTGGGCTGGGGCGCGGTGGATGACGGTCAGTCCGTGGCGGCGCTGGAGCGCGGTCTTGCGCTGGGCGTCAACTTCTTTGACACCTCCGACGTGTATGGCTGCGGGCACAGCGAGCGCATGTTGGGCCAAGCGTTGGCGCCGCGACGGCGTGATGTCGTGATCGCGACCAAGTTCGGCAATGTCTTTGACGAGCAGACGCGGCGCATCGTCGGGAGCAGCGCCGAACCTGCATATATCCGCGCGGCGTGTGAGGCTAGTCTGCGGCGGCTGCGCACGGACTATATTGACCTGTACCAGTTGCACATCGGGAATCTTGATCTCGCGCAGATCGATGGCGTGATCGAGACACTGGAGCGGCTGGTAGACGCGGGCCGGATTCGCTGGTACGGCTGGAGCACGGACGACCCCATGCGGGCGCGGGCGATGGCCGGGGGCGACCACTGCACGGCAATCCAGCAGCGCTTCAACCTGTTTGAGGGCAGCAAGGAGACGCTGGCCGTGTGCGAGGCGGGCGGTCTCGCCAGCGTGGTACGCAATCCGCTGGCGATGGGGCTTCTGACCGGAAAGTTCGCGGCGACGACCAAGCTGCCAGACGACGATGTGCGACGGAACTGGGACCTTGCGGGCGGCGAGATGGGGCAGCGCCTGCAGCGGCTCGCCGAGGTGCGCGAGGTGTTGACTGCGGGCGGGCGGACGCCAGCGCAGGGCGCGCTGGGCTGGCTGTGGGCGCGCAGTGGGGCCATGATCCCCATCCCCGGCTTCAAGACGGCCGCGCAAGTGGAGGAGAACGCGGGCGCGCTGGCGCACGGACCGCTGTCCTCAAGCCAGATGGCGGAGATTCAAGAACTGATGGCGGAGCAACATTGAGCGTGAGTCAGGTGTTCCTCATCAGCGTGACAGGGCGGGACCGGCCCGGGCTGATCGCCAAGCTGGCGGGCGCGCTGGCGCAGCACGATGTCATGGTGCTGGACATCGGCCAGGCGGTCATCCACGAGACGATTACGCTGGGC
>CAYJQA010000080.1:13074-13302 GCA_964372065.1 uncultured Litorilinea sp. | reverse complement strand
GCCGGGCCGCGATGTAGTTGGCGTTGAGGATCGCCATCTTGGTCGCCGCGGTCAGCCCTTCGGCCCCCATGAGCGCGATATAGGCGTAGGGGATGGGCAGGATGCTGGGGCTGCCCCAGGGCGCGGCCGCGACCGTCCGCGTGCTTTGGCTGCCGCCGACGCCCGGCACAACCGGATGGGTCGGGAGGAAGGGCGCGAGATGGGCGGCCACGCCGATCGGCCCCATGC
>CAYJQA010000080.1:11773-13064 GCA_964372065.1 uncultured Litorilinea sp. | reverse complement strand
TGTGCAGGTTGAGATGGCAGACGTCGGCCCCGATGTCGGCGGGGCGGCACAGCCCGACTTGGGCATTCATGTTGGCCCCGTCCATGTAGACCTGGCCGCCGTGGCTGTGGACGACCCGGCACAACTCGACGATGCCCGCCTCGAAGACGCCGTGGGTGGAGGGGTAGGTCACCATGATCGCGGCCAGGTCGTGACTGTGTTCGGCGGCTTTGGCCGCGAGGTCGGCCAGGTCCACGTTGCCTTGGTCATCGCAGGCCACGACGACGACCTCCATGCCCGCCATGACCGCGCTGGCCGGGTTGGTGCCGTGGGCGGACGACGGGATCAGGCAGATGCGGCGATGCGCTTCGCCGCGGCTGTGGTGATAGTCGCGGATGGTGAGCAGCCCGGTGTATTCGCCCTGTGACCCGGCATTGGGCTGCAAGGAGACGGCGGCAAAGCCGGTGATCTCGGTCAGCGCGGCTTCCAGCTTGGCAAACAACTCGGCGTAGCCCTGGGCTTGGTCCAGCGGGGCAAAGGGATGCAGCCCGGCAAACTCCGGCCAGGTGATGGCCGCCATTTCGGTGGTGGCATTGAGCTTCATGGTGCACGACCCCAGCGGGATCATGGCCTGGGCCAGCGACAGGTCGCGGCTCTGGAGCCGGTAGATGTAGCGCAGCATCTCGGTCTCGGTGTGATAGCGCCCAAAGACCGGGTGGGTCAGATAGGCGCTGCTGCGCTGGAAGGGCGGCGCATAGTCCGGCGACAGGCGGCCCGCCAGTTCGTCGATGCCCAACGCATCGGCCACGCCAAAGAGCTCCAGCAAGGTGGTCAGGTCGGTCGCGCTGACCGCTTCGTCCAGGGCGACGCCGACCGCGCCGTCGGCATAGGCGCGCAGGTTGATGCGCTTGGCGCGGGCGGCGGCGATCAGGTCGACGGCGCTGCGCGGCCCGCCGGTAATCTTGAGCGTGTCAAAGATCGGGCCATCGTTGATTTGATAGCCCAACTGCTGGAGGGTGGTCGCCAAGACGAGGGTCCGCCGCCGCACGCGCTCGGCGATGCGCCGCAGCCCGTCCGGGCCGTGATAGACGGCATACATGGACGCCATGATCGCCAACAGCACTTGCGCGGTGCAGATGTTGCTGGTGGCGCGTTCGCGGCGGATGTGTTGCTCACGCGTCTGTAGCGCCAGCCGCAGCGCGGGCGCGCCGGCGGAGTCCACGGAGACGCCGATCAAGCGGCCCGGCATGATGCGCTTCAATTCGTCGCGCGTCGCCATGAACGCGGCATGGGGGCCGCCATAGCCCATAGG
>CAYJQA010000080.1:0-11763 GCA_964372065.1 uncultured Litorilinea sp. | reverse complement strand
CGCCAAAGCGTTGGCTGCTGCCGATGGCGATGTCCGCGCCGAACTCGCCCGGCGGGGTGAGCAGCGTCAGCGCGAGCAGGTCGGTGGCGACGACGACCAGCGCGCCCGCGGCGTGCGCCTCGGCGATGAAGCCGGTGAAGTCCTGGACCGTGCCTTCGGTGTCGGGGTATTGGAGCAGCGCGCCGAAGGCTTGGCCGTCCCAGACGTAGGCGCGGTGGTCGCCGACGACGACTTCAATGCCCAGGGGTTCGGCGCGCGTCAGCACGACCGCGATGGTTTGCGGGTGGCACTTCTCCGATACGAAGAAGACATTGCCCCCGGCGTGCTTCTGACCGCGCTTGCACATGGTCATGGCTTCGGCGGCAGCGGTGGCCTCGTCCAACAGCGAGGCGTTGGCGATGGGCAGCCCGGTCAGGTCGGCGACCATAGTCTGGAAGTTGAGCAGGGCTTCGAGGCGGCCCTGGGCGATCTCCGGCTGGTAGGGCGTGTAGGCCGTGTACCAGGCGGGGCTTTCCAGGATGTTGCGCAGAATGACGCCCGGTGTGAGGGTGTCGTAATAGCCCATACCGATGTAGGAGCGGTAGACCTGGTTCTTGGCCGCGATGGCGCGCAGTTCGGCCAGCACATCGCTTTCGCTGCGCGGCCCGGATAGGTTCAGTCGACGGTGCAGGCGGATGGCGGGCGGGACGGTGGCGTCGATCAGCGCATCCAACGACGACACGCCCACGGCCTCCAGCATGGCGGCGACGTCGGCCCCATGCGCGCCCAGATGGCGGAGGGCGAAGTCGTCGGATGCGTCCCAGCGGGTGGCCGGTGCGGCCGGCGTCGCGGGCTGGGCAAGTTGGGTACTCATGGCGCAGTCTCCTTTTGCGGAGCGGAGCGCGGAACGGCTCCGCCGCGTGGTTGCCGCCAACAAAAAACGGGCATCCCGAAGGAGTGCCCGTAGCCTCTGTCATCAACCTGAGAGATTGCCCCGCGCCCATCGGGGGCGGGATTGCCCCGTCGGTGGTTTCGGCGTGGCCGAAACGCTTTCCAGAGTTGCCTCCGCATGGCGATCCATTTGCCTGAGAGGGTCATCAGGACAGGTGGCGGCCGTCCTGATTTGCACCTTCGGCGGTCCTGATCGACGCTCTCTCGCCATGCCTTTGCGGCGCGAATCATCTTCCGCGCGTGATCGTACCACAGCGCGGCGGATGGGGAAAGTAGGACACCTCCCGTGGGGAAAAATGGTAGGCAGAATACTAGCCATGTGACTAGGTCAAATCCTCGTCGCGCGGGCAGGACGCACTCTCACCCCTTGCCCGACGCAGAAACGGGCGGGATGTTGTATGGTTGACACTGAGTATTTTGTATCCAATCTAAGGTCCGTTGCCGTGTTCGCGGACGGACTGCTTATCACCAAAGGTTGTTTGGTCAGATTCAGGCATAGGAAGGTCACGCATGCCCGCCAAGTCACCCACGTCGCGTGGGGCCGCCGCCGAAACGACCGATCATCCCAGCGGGGACCCGCGCTTCAAGCTCATCGACCGCACGCTAAAGCGATTCCAATTCCAACAGGACGCCCTCATCGAGGTGCTGCACACCGCGCAAGAGGCGTTTGGTTTTCTGGAAGAGGACCTGCTTGTCTATGTGGCGCACCAACTCAAACTCCCGTTGAGCTGGGTTTTTGGCGTCGCCACGTTCTATCATTTCTTCTCGCTCAAGCCGCAAGGCGAACACTCGTGTATTGTCTGCATGGGCACGGCTTGCTATGTGAAGCGAGCAGCCGAGATCGCAGCGTCGCTGAAGAAGGAATTCGGCGTCGCGCCGGGCGAGACCACGCCCGACGGCAAGCTGAGCGTCTTGTCGGCCCGCTGTTTGGGCAGTTGTGGCTTGGCTCCGGTCATGGTCTTGGACGGCGACGTGGTCGGCCGCGAGACGCCCGAAGGCGCGTTGGACCGGGTGCGCGCCATGCTTGCCAGAAAACCCGAAGCGGTCCCCGGTGACTGAGGGGCATGAGGGAGAATCGTCATGAATCGTCAGGATCTCACCAAGTTAGCCCAACAAGAGCAACAGCGCATGGGTGCGTATCGCTGCCGGCTCCTCTGTTGCGCCAGCACGCCCTGTCTTTCTTCCGGCTCTGCCGCGGTACAGAAGGAGTTGGAGGCGGCGGTGTCGGAATCGGGCATGGACGCCGAAGTGGCGGTGGTCGCCACCGGCTGTATGGGGCCGTGCAGCCGCGGCCCGATGGTCACGCTACAGGAGCAGGGCAAGCAAGACGTTTACTATGAGAATGTTACGCCCGAAACCGCGCGCCAGATTGTGGCAGACCATGTGAAGCAGAACAAGCCGGTCGCCGAGCATGTGATGTCCAGCGACCTGCCCTTCTTTACCAAGCAGCGCAAGATCGTGCTAGCCAACAGCGGTGTCATCGACCCCGAACGGTTGGAAGAGTACATCGCGCGCGGCGGCTACATGGCCCTGGGCAATGCTCTGCGCGACATGACGCCCGACGAAGTCTGCACGACCGTCACGCAGAGCGGGCTGCGCGGGCGCGGCGGTGCGGGGTATCCCGCGGGCCTCAAGTGGTCGCTGGTGCGTAAGGCCGAGGGCGACCGCAAGTATGTGATCGCCAACGGCGACGAAGGCGACCCCGGCGCGTACATGGACCGCACGCTCATGGAGTCCGACCCGCACCGCGTGCTGGAAGGCATGGCAATCGCCGGGTATGCCGTGGGCGCGGAGCAGGGCTTTATCTATGTGCGCGGCGAATATCCCATCGCGGCCAAACGGCTGGAGCGCGCCATTCGCTCCGCCGAACGCCGCGGTCTGTTGGGCAGCCGTGTGATGGACAGCAATTTCAACTTCCGCATCGACGTCCGCATCGGCGCGGGCGCGTATGTGTGCGGCGAAGAGACGGCGCTCATGGCTTCGGTCATGGGGCAGCGCGGCCAGCCGTGGCCCCGCCCGCCCTATCCGGCCCAAAGCGGCCTGTGGGGCAAGCCCACGCTGATCAACAACGTGGAGACCTTCGGCTGTATTGCGCCCATCATCCAGAACGGGGCCGAGTGGTATGCGGGCATCGGCACGGAAAAGAGCAAGGGGACCAAGATATTTGCACTCGCCGGCACGGTGGAGACGACAGGGCTGATCGAAGTGCCAATGGGCATTTCGCTGCGCGAGATCGTCTTTGACATCGGCGGCGGCATCCCCGGCGGGCATCAGTACAAGGCGGCCCAGACCGGCGGCCCCAGCGGCGGCTGTGTCCCGGCCCAACACCTGGACACCCCGGTGGACTTCGAGAGCCTGCGGGCCATCGGGTCGATCATGGGGTCGGGCGGTCTGATCATCATGGACGACCGCAGTTGCATGGTAGATGTAGCCAAGTACTTTATGGAATTCTGCATGGACGAGTCTTGCGGCAAATGCGCCCCCTGTCGCGTCGGCACGGTGCAGATGTATCGCATCCTCGAACGCGTCTGCAACGGCAGCGCCACGCCCAAAGACCTGGATACGCTGGAAGAACTGTGTACGATGGTGCGCGAGACCAGCCTGTGTGGTCTGGGGCAGAATGCGCCGAACGCCATCGTCAGCACCCTGCGTTTCTTCCGCCACGAATATGAGGCGCACATCCAGAAGCGCGCGTGCGAAGCCGGTGTGTGTGAGATGGATGCGTATCCGATCCGGGAAATGCCCGCCCATATGCAGCGGGCCAACCCCAATGGCGCCGTCGCCGACCAGGTCGCCGCGTAGCGTCAAGGAGAATAGGTCATGTCTGTCGTCACTCTTACCGTCAACGATGAAATGGTTAGCGCGCAAAGCGACCAGACCATTCTCTCCGTGCTCCACGAACGCGGCATCGAGATCCCGACTCTGTGTCACCTGGACGGGCTGAGCGAACGCGGCGGCTGCCGCCTCTGCTTAGTCGAGGTTCAGGGCAACAATAAGCTCCTCCCGGCCTGCGTGACGCCTGTGAGCGAAGGCATGGTCGTCACCACGCATAGCGAACGGCTGGTCAAATACCGGCGCATGATCATGGAGCTGCTCTTCTCCGAGCGCAACCACGTCTGCGCCGTCTGCGTCATGAACGGCCACTGCGAACTGCAGGACACCGCGGCGGAACTCGGGATGGACCACGTGCGCTATGATTACCTGGTCCCCGATCTGCCCATGGATGCCAGCCACGACCGCTATGTGCTGGACCACAACCGCTGCATCCTCTGCACCCGCTGTGTGCGCGTGTGTGACGAGATCGAAGGCGCGCATGTGTGGGACGTCATGGGGCGCGGGGCCAACAGTCGGGTCATTGTGGACCTGAACCAACCCTGGGGGACCAGCCTTAGCTGTACTTCGTGCGGCAAGTGCGTCCAGGTCTGCCCCACCGGCGCGCTGAGCGCACGCGGGTCGACTGTGGCCGAAATGGAAAAACAACACGACTTCTTGCGCTGGATTCTGGACGGCCGCGAGAAGAATCAGTGGGATTATCGACGCTGAGCCGGCGAGGAGAAGCTAGATTATGGTCATGCGAAGAGCGAGTTTGCACCCGCGCGAGAGCGAAGCCAAGGCCAACGGCGCCCCCAAGATTCGGTTGGCGACGGCCTGGCTGGGCGGCTGTTCCGGGTGTCATATGAGTTTCCTTGACTTGGACGAGCGCCTGATCGACCTGATGGACATGGTCGAACTGGTCTATAGCCCGATTGCCGATATCAAGGAATTTCCCGAAAATGTGGATGTCACGCTGGTCGAAGGCGCGGTGGCGAATGTCGACCACGTCAAGCTAGTCGAAGCGATTCGCGCAAACAGCAAGATCGTCGTGAGCTTTGGCGATTGCGCCGTGACGGGCAACGTCACCAGTCTGCGTAACAAGCTGGGCGTCGACGATCTACTCACCAAGGTCTATCAAGAAGGGCCGGGGAGCGCGCCCAGAGGCGCCGCGGACGGCATCGTGCCGATGCTGCTGCCCAGGGTGGTCCCGGTCCATCAATTGGTGCCGGTGGATGCGTTTATTCCCGGTTGCCCGCCAGACCCAGAGCGAATCTGGACCGCGGTCAGCGCCCTCTTGCGGGGTGAGCCGGTGGTCCTGGGCGCAGAGATGCGCAGCTTCGGTTAATCGTTCGCCCACGCGCCATCTAGGAGGCGACCATGTCGCGTACCATTGTCATCGATCCTGTTACTCGCATTGAAGGCCACGCCAAGATCAGCATTCAGCTGAACAACATGGGCGACGTGGAAGACGCGCGCTTCCATGTCACCGAGTTTCGTGGCTTTGAGAAGTTTTGCGAAGGCCGTAGCTTTTGGGAAATGCCCGGGATCACGGCCCGCATTTGCGGTATCTGCCCCGTCAGCCATCTGATGGCCTCGGCCAAGGCGGGCGACGCCATCCTCGGCGTGCGCATTCCGCCCACGGCGGCCAAACTGCGCCGCTTGATGAACTGGGGCCAGTTGGTGCAGAGCCATGCGCTCAGCTTCTACCATCTCTCCGGCCCGGACCTGCTCTTGGGCATGGAGAGTGACCCGGCGCTGCGGAATGTGGCCGGGCTGATCGCCAAGTATCCCGACGTCGCGCGCAACGGGATTCGCCTGCGCCGCTTCGGCCAGGAGATCATTCGGATCCTCGGCGGGAAGAGCGTCCATCCGGCGTGGACCGTCCCCGGCGGCGTGCGCGAGCCACTGGACAACGAGGACCGCAACCGCATCAAGCGCATGCTGCCGGAAGCCCTGGACATCATCAGCCTGAGCCTGGAGCTGTTCAAGGAGGCCGCCGACGGTCTGCAAGACGAGGCCCAAGTCTACGGCAACTTCCCCAGCCTCTTTATTGGGTTGGTTACGCCCGAAGGCGGCCTGGAGCATTATGACGGGCTGCTGCGCGTCGTGGACTCCGGTGGCAACGTGCTGGAGAAGGGCCTGGCCCCCGACCGCTATCGCGAGATCATCGGCGAGGCGGTGGAGCCGTGGAGCTATCTCAAGTTCCCCTACTACAAGCCCTATGCCTATGGTGGGCCGGACTATTATAAACAGGGCATGTACCGCGTCGGCCCGCTGGCCCGGGTCAACATCTGTGACTTTGCCGGCACGCCCAAGGCCGATGAAGAACTGCGCGCCTTCCGCCAACTGGCGCCCAAGGGCAAGCCCGTGGGCGGGAGCTTCTACTATCATTATGCCCGCCTGATCGAGATTCTGTTCGCGTTGGAGAAGATCGCCGAGACGGTGGAAGACCCCACCATCACCGGCACGCATGTGCGGTCGCAGGCCGACGTGAACCAACTGGTGGGCGTGGGCGTCTCCGAAGCGCCGCGCGGGACACTGTTCCATGAGTATCACGTCAACCCGGACGGCATCCTGCAGAAGGTGAATCTGATCATCGCCACGGGGCAAAATAACCTGGCGATGAACCGGACCGTGCAGCAGATCGCGCGCCAGTATATCCAGGACGGGCACTTGAGCGAAGGCATCCTCAACCGCATTGAGCATGGCATCCGCTGCTATGACCCGTGTCTGAGTTGCTCGACCCACGCCGCCGGGCAGATGCCCATGCACGTGCAGTTACTGGCAGCCGATGGCGCCGTGGTGGATGAGTTGGTTCGTGACTGAGCACGACCGGCTCTTGGTGATTGGCATCGGCAACAGCCTGCGCCGTGACGACGGCGCAGGCTTGGTTCTGGCCCGCGGTCTGGCCGCAGCTTGGCTGGCCGCGGGCCGTCGCGTCGAACTCCTCACGACGCATCAACTAGTCCCCGAACTGGCGGAGACGGTCGCCGCAGAGGGCCTGGCCGCGGTGCTGTTTGTAGACGCCGCCATCGACGCCGGGGCCACGTGCCGGCTGGAACCGGTCGCGGACGCCGGCGTCACGCCCAGCCTGGGCCACCACTTCGGCCCCGCGATGGTTCTGCTCTATGCGGCGCAACTGTTTGACCGGCGTCCACCGGCGTGGCTGCTGCGCGTGCCCGGCCATGATTATGACCACGGCGAAGGGATCAGCCCGGCCACCGCGGATGCCATCCTGGCGCAATTGGCCGCGCGCGAACCGTTGTGGCGGCGGCTCGGACTCCCAGACTGACCCTTTACTATCTGTGAAATTCATTACAACCGGCCCGGCGCAGTTGCGCGGTCGCCGCAAGTAATGTACACTACGCTCCGTTTGGTCACGGGACCGGCGCTCCTGTGGCCTGTCGGCATATAGCCAAGACGCCGCCCCGGCTGCCAGGGGCGCCGCGCCGGTAGTCCAGTCCCGCATGTTTGATGACCTCCGCCCCCTTGCGGGCGGCTTTGCTTTGCCTGGAATCCTATGACGACCCATGTGCAACAGCCGAACTGGGTGGCCGACTCACGGCCTTCCCTGCGTCTGTGGTTTGCCCTGCTGATTCTGCCGGTGCTGGCCGTGATGGCGTTTGCCATCTTTCGGCCCATCCAGGTGCTGCCGCGTATCGCGCTGGCCCCTGGCTACTCCTTCACGGACCAGGACGGCGCACGCGTGACCAGTGAAGACATGCGCGGCAGCCTGACGCTTTATACCTTTAGCTACAGCCGGTGCGCGGCGGACTGCGCCGACCCGAGCCGGTATTTGGCGAGCATCCAAGACGACCTGACCCAACTGGACACGGGGGGCATCCCGGTTCGCTTTGTGACGATTTCGTTTGACCCGGAGGTTGACACGCCCGCGGTGTTGACCGACTATGCCCGGCGATTAGGGGCCGATCCGGCGCAGTGGCGCTTCATCACCGGCGACCCGGACCAGTTGAAGAACGTGATCGGCAACGGCTTCCGCGCGTATTACAACCGCGAGGCGGATGGGACCTATACATTTGACAACAACTTCGCGCTGGTGGACGGGTGGGGCATTCTGCGCGCAACCTATCGCGGCGCGCCCGACCCGGCGATTGTGCGGCGCGACATCGGCCTGATCCTCACGGAGGCGGCCAACAGCACGGGCGTCAATCGCTTTGCCTATGAAGCGGCGCATTTGTTCCTGTGCTATCCGAGGTAAGACATGCCAGAAGTAGACCCGACTGCGCCGGTGGTCGCGTTCGCGGCCACCGACCCGACGAACGCGGCTGCAACGCCCGCGCCGGCGGCGTCCGGTCCGTTCATCAGCCGGATTACGCTGTGGGCGGGGTCGATCTTCCTGGCCCTCGCGCTGGCGGTGCTGGGCGTATGGTGGATGACCCCGCCCGAGTTTCACGGCGTGGTGCTACAGTCGCCGCGCGTCGCCGACGACTTCACGCTCATGGCCTCTACGGGCGCGCCGCTCAAGCTGAGCGATCTGCGCGGCAAGTATGTTTTGCTCTACTTCGGGTATACTTTTTGTCCTGATGTCTGTCCGACCACGCTCAACGATATCAAGGGCATGGCCCAGAAGCTTGGCCCGGACAAGATGGAGCGCATCCAGGTGGTGTTCGTGTCGGTGGACCCGGAGCGCGACACCGCGACGCAACTGGCGACGTACCTGAAGTATTTTGACCCATCGTTTGTGGGGCTGACCGGCAGCGTGGAGGAGATCCAGACGGTCGCCAGCCAGTTTGGCGTGTTCTTCGAGCGCCATGAAGGCTCAGCGGCGACCGGCTATCTGGTTGATCACACGAGCGCCATCACCGTCATTGACCCGGCAGGCTATGTGCGGCTGGTCTTTCCCCACGGCACAACATCCGCCGATATGGCCGTCGATCTTGCGTATCTGCTGCGCCGTGGCTAACGCCTAGCGTCACGGCTCATTGTGTATTGCGTAGCGTCCGCCGTTATCTAGGAAACCGCCCAAGTTCACGTTTAGGTCTGAGGAGACAGATGCAGTGAAACAAGGACCGCAAACGCCGCAAGGCACCATCGCCCTTCTCCTGGTGTATCTCTTGATCATTCTGGCCCTATGGGGCAACGCCTATCTGACGATGCTTTCGAGAGGAGTCACGCAATGAGTGAGCAGCACCACGACCCGTCTACCCAGCCCAATGGCGGCGGGACGGCTGCCGCTGCCGAGGCGCTGCACGTAGACCGCTTCGAGGGAGCCTGGATGCGGATCTCCGCGCTGGTCCTGGCGATATTCCTGGTGACGGTGATCATCTCGGCGTTTGCCACAGGTTTCCAACTGCCAGGCGTCTATCAGCGCGTGGACCCGGCGAAACTCTTCGACGCGGGCAGCCCGTTCGCTGAACCGGGGCTGCGCGAGCTGGCGCCCGGCCGCTATGAGGCATACATCCGCGCCCAGATCTGGAGCTTCACCCCGAATGAGATCCGTGTGCCCGCCGGTTCCACCGTCACCTTTTATGTGACGAGCCAGGACGTGCTGCACGGCTTCAAGCTCGAAAAGACCAACATCAACATGATGATCATACCGGGACAGGTGTCGACCCTCACGGCCAAGTTCGACAAGCCGGGGACCTACAACTTTATCTGTCACGAGTATTGCGGCCAGTTGCACCACACCATGTACGGCCAGCTAATCGTGGAAGAGCCTGCCGCACAGGCCAACGAGCAATAAGGAAAGGGAGGCTGCATGTCTGTCCAAACAATGCCCGCGGCCGGGTTTGGCGCTGTGCCCACGCCGGTTCTGTTGACCGAAGCCGATCACAAGTTCACCAACCGCCAGACCGGGTGGTTCGTGGGCGTGGGGATCGGCGCGCTCACGATTGGTCTGTGGTTGGGTGTCTTGCAGGGGCTGGAGCACGCGGGCTTGAACCTGTATAACCCGCTGGCCCCCGGCATCCGCACCTATTATCAAGGTCTCACTATTCACGGCGTGCTCAACGCACTGGTGTGGACGACCTTCTTTATTTGCGGATACTTCACGTTTACGGTTGTCAACAGCCTCAAACGCCCGCTGGCCCAACGTTGGCTCAACGTGGCTGGGCTTGTCGTTATGATCTTGGGTGTCCTCATCACCGCCTATCCGCTGTTTAGTAACCTGGCGAGTGTGCTCTATACGTTCTATCCGCCCATGTTGGCGGACTGGACCTTCTATCTTGGGCTGACGCTGGTTGTGGTCGGGTCGTGGCTGGTGGGGGGGAGCTTTTACTTCACCCATGCCGCATGGCGGCGGGAGAACCCGAACACGCGCACGCCGTTCTTGGCGATGGGCGCGACCATTACCATGATCTTGTGGCAACTTGCCACGTTGGGCGTGGCGGCGGAGATTCTCTTCCTGCTGCTGCCCGGCGCGCTGGGGTGGACGGACGGCGCCGACCCGCTGCTCTCGCGGTCGCTGTTCTGGTTCTTTGGCCACCCGCTAGTGTACTTCTGGCTGTTGCCCGCCTACGTCTCGTGGTACGGCATGTTGCCCGCACAGACGGGCGGCAAGATGTTTAGCGACTCGCTCGCCCGCCTGGTCTTCTTGCTGTTCCTGATCCTGTCTACGCCGGTGGGCTTTCATCACCAGTACACCGACCCCGGCATCCCGCAGATCTGGAAGCTGATTCACGGCGCGCTGACCATGGGCGTCGCCTTCCCCAGCTTGCTGACGGCTTTCACCGTCGTGGCGTCGCTGGAGTTGGGGGCGCGGGCGCGCGGGGGCAAGGGCTACTTCGGCTGGATTCGCAGGCTGAACTGGGGCGACCCGTCGTATACGGCGCAGAACCTGGCTATGATCCTGTTCGCCTTCGGTGGCATCGGCGGGATGATCAATGCGTCGTACAACCTGAACCTGGTCGTCCACAACACGTCGTGGATTCCGGGGCACTTCCACCTGACGGTGGGGTCGGCCACGACGCTGACCTTCTTCGGCATTTGCTATTGGCTGCTGCCACGGCTGACGGGCAAGAAGCTCTTTACGCCTAAACTGGCGCTGGCGCAGGCGTGGGCGTGGTTCTTCGGCATGTTGCTCTTTGCCAATTCCTATCACCTGATGGGTCTGCGCATGAGCGTGCCGCGGCGCACCATGCTGGGCGAAGCGCCCTATGCGTCGCCGGAGTGGACGCCATTCCTGTTTGAGTCCGCCATCGGCGTGACGCTGCTGTTCATCAGCGCGACGCTCTTCTTTGCGGTGGTCTTCGGCACGGTGCTGCTGCCCGGCCGCAAGTTGGAGAAGCCGATCGAGATGCCCGAAGCCAAGCCGTTGAGCGACACGCCGGCCCCGGCCTGGTTGGATACGTGGTGGCCCTGGATCAACGGCGCGATCGCGTTGGTGGCGATCAGCTACGGGCCGATGCTGTTCCAACTGATTCGCGATGCGCAGGCCATCCCCTTTGCCCCGCGGGTCTGGTAATTGTCTGGATCACACCTGGTCAGATGACCAGGTTTATGACCCATCGACGGTCTAGCCGGATACTCTCCAGGTGCATGGCGCACCTGGAGAGTTTTCTTTCTAGACTGAGAACAGCTTCCGTTTGTTTCCACCGGGAAGTGTTGGGATGGTTTGCGCGCCGAACTGTGGCCGCGCCATCCCTGAGTTCTTTCAATAAGCCAAGGAGTTCTACCGTATGGCGACAATCGCACCTGACTGTGCCGCCGAGCAAGACCAATCGGCGGTGACCAACAAGCCTTGGGTCTTCATGTTTAGCGATCTCGACAAGGTTGAGGCCTACCTCAAGCCGCAGAGCTGGGACGATGTGCGCTCCCTGCTGGGTGGCAAGGGCGCCAACCTGTTCGAGATGACGCGCCTGGGCGTGCCGGTTCCGCCGGGCTTTACCGTCACCACCGAAGCCTGCAATGCGTACTTGAGTTATGACCGCAAGTTCCCGCCCAACCAGTGGGAGCAGGAAGTGGCGGCCATGCACCAGTTGGAGCAACAGACCGGCAAACGCTTTGGCGACCCCGAAAACCCGCTGTTCGTTTCTTGCCGTTCGGGGGCCAAGTTCTCCA
>CAYJQA010000079.1:0-13303 GCA_964372065.1 uncultured Litorilinea sp. | reverse complement strand
GTGTAGACGTTTGCCACCCGCATGACGTGGTTCTTGGTGTCGAGCAGCACGGTGCGCAGGTGTTCCTGCTCCAATAGCCCCATTTCCAGCATCAGCAAGTTGGCGACATCTTCCGGCCCGCGAATCTGCGGACGCTCGTCGGGCGAGGCAAGCTGCAAGCCGCGGCCCAACTCTAGCGCCGCCTTGATCTGAGCGGCCTTGGCTTCGCCGATGCCCTTGTGCGTCCGCAATTCGTCGAAGGGCGCTTGCGCCAGCCCGGCGACGCCGCCGAACTCGCCCAGGAGCCGTTCGGCCATGCGGATCACGTTTTCGCCGCGACCGCCGATGCGCAGAATAATGGCGAGTAGCTCGGCGGTGTTGAGCGCGCTCGGCCCGGCATAGGCCAGACGCTCACGCGGGCGCAGGTCCGCCGGCAGTTCGCGGATGGTGGGCCGGTAATCGGTGGCTTGAGTGACGTCCATTCTCCTCCTCTGAGCGCGGCATCCACACGGTCATTCCGAGCGTTAGCGAGGAATCTCGGTCCGCTCGTCAGGGGATGCTTCGCTATGCTCAGCATGACAAGCTGCGAAAGTACATCTACGCGACATAAGTCGTCGCTTCTATCCATCCATGACGAGATTGGGGGGCTTTCGGTGCGCGGGCCGCCTGTGCGGGGCGGCGGTTCGGGCTTCCGCCGCCGCCGGTGGTATACTCCCCACCAAGGGCCGCGGCCATCCGCTCCACGCACCCACGGGACAAGACCCCACGATGAAGACCTATTTCTACGAGCGCACCGCCTACAGGCTGTCCGACGAGCCGGTGCCAAGCTGCTTTCTCAAGCTGGACGAGCACTTTGACACGGCGTTGGCCTATGACCAGAACCTCTATGCCCATCGCAGCGTCTTGCTGGCCGAGAGCGTGTGCGGCCGCATGGCGGATGTGGAACTCTACGCCTTTCTATTGGAGGACACCCGCAAGCGGACCTCCGTCCAGCGCAGCGAAGATGAAAAGGCCGTCATCTTCACGCGCTCGTTCCTGATTGGCTTTCTGGGCGCGTGCCGGTCGCTGCTGGATAGTTGCGCCGTGACGCTGGCGCTGCTCCACGAGCTGCCGCTGGAACGTAACGACCGCGCTTTTAGCAACCCCGACTTCTGGCATCAGTTGGTCTTGCTGGCCCCCGGCGTGCATCGCCGCTATCATCCCTTTCGCCTCTTCTTCAACGAGGTGATGCGCTGGCAGACGGAGACCGTCTATCGCATCCCGCCGCTGGTCATCCTCCAGGGACAATACGGCCATCTCCCCGGTCGCGAGGCCCAACTCAAGGTCGCGGACGACTCCAGCATGGAACTGAGCCGGATGGCCGCCGAGCCGCACCGGGTCAACTGGATCGACCCGCTCGACCTCTACACCCGCTGGCGGCCTCGCCTCCTCTCACTGTGTGAGCGGGTCTGCTTGGATATCCAGGAACAGACCAATTAGCTTTCCCTGCCGCCAGTGTGTTTGACAACCGGCACGGCCTTGGCTAACATTTAATCATGGCTAAAATTAGTGCATTTAGCGCGCGCAAAACCCTCACCCAAGCCCATGAGGACTATCTCAAGGCGGTCTACCTGCTCCAGTCCCAGGGGCAGGAGGTCACCAACTCCGCCTTGGCCCACCAATTGGAAGTGTCGCCCGCGTCGGCGACCAACATGGTCAAGAAGCTGGCGGAGTTGGACTTGGTCGCCTATGCGCCCTATCAGAGCATCACCTTGACCGAGGCGGGCGAGCGCGTGGCGCTGGAAGTTCTGCGCCATCACCGGCTGATCGAGCTGTACCTGCACCAGAAGCTCAAGCTGCCCTGGGACCAGGTGCACGCCGAGGCCGAACGGCTGGAGCATGTGATCAGCGAGGCGCTGGAAGATGCGATGGCCGTGGCCCTGGGCAATCCGTTGGTGGACCCGCACGGCGACCCCATCCCTACCAAGAAGGGCCAGATTGACCAGGTGGAGGGGCAGCCGTTGAGCAACGCCGACCTAAACGTGGCCTATCGTCTGGTCCGGGTGCTGATGCAAGACGAGGACCGGCTGCGCTATCTGGGCACGCTTGGCCTGTACCCCAACGCTCAGGTGACGCTGCTGGAGCATGCGCCCTTTGACGGGCCGCTGTTGATTGACGTGGACGGCGCACATCATGCGCTGGCCCACGAAATGGCGAAGTATTTGTTGGTCGTGGCCTGGGAAGCGACAGAATCCGCATGAAACGCTTGCTCAACCGGCTCTTTGGCGGGCAGACCGCCCATCCCGACAGCGCCCCATCCGGCGGTATCCCATCCGGCGCCGCGCCCCAGCCGGTGATCATCGTCTCCGGTCTGCCGCGCTCCGGCACGTCCATGATGATGAAGATGCTGGAGGCGGGCGGGCTGCCCGTGCTCATCGACGGGCTGCGCGCGCCGGACCCGGACAACCCCGAAGGCTATTACGAGATGGAACGGGTCAAGGCGTTGGACAAAGGCGATACGGCCTGGATCGCCGACGCCCCCGGCAAGGGCGTCAAGGTCATTTCGGCCCTGCTGGAGCATCTGCCCGCCGAGCACACCTATCGCGTGATCTTTATGCACCGGCGCATGGACGAGGTGCTGGCCTCGCAGCGCAAGATGCTGGCGCGGCGCGGCGAGCCGGTGGACGCCGTAGCCGACGACCAGATGGCCGCGCTCTTTGCCAAGCACGTCGCGAAGGTGCAGGCGTGGCTGCTCAGCCGCCCCAACTTTGCGCTGCTGGACGTGGACTATAACGCCATGCTGCTGGACCCCGCGCCGCACGTGGTCGCGGTCAACCGCTTTTTGGATGACCGGCTGGATGCCCAGGCCATGCTGGCGGTCGTCAACCCCGACCTCTACCGTAACCGCGCATGAACACGCTGCCTGCCGCGCCGGAAGATGAGCGCGTTTTCACCGAGCAGCAACTGCGGCTCTACATCGGCGAGCGCGGCTATCCTATGTACGTCGCTTATGCAGGCGTGGTCTATGACGTGACCCGCTGCCCTAAGTGGCGGCGCGGGCTGCACGAAAACCTGCACTGGCCCGGCCAAGACCTGACCGGCGAACTGGGCGATGCGCCCCACACCGCCGATGTCTTCAACCATCCCTGTGTCCAGCGCGTGGGGCGGCTGGCTGAGTAGCTCCGTGCGTTCTCGGCCATTTCACGCCGGATCGCCGTGGCTTCGGCGCATAACCTCAAGGTTTTCGATTCCCCTCGGCTTCCAGCGCGGCTGGGTCGTCTACCTCACAGCCCAAGATTGTACCTGATCGCCGTATCCACTTCCCGCATCTTGGCGTCAGTTAGTTTGCCAATCGGCTGAATCGCAGATTGTCCACGCGGGGCGCGCAGCCGGTTCGCCGGTCCGTCCTGTTGAATCGTGGCAATCTGCGCACAGTTGACCGCGCTACGCACGGGCAGCCCGCTTTCCTCCGATTCGATGACGATGATGAATGGATACGGCTGCGGCGGAATGGTGCGTGTAACGGCGACGACCACGGTGGTGGGGCTAAAACGGTTGCCTGTATCGTTCTGGACGATTAGCGCGGGGCGGAGGCCGCCCTGTTCGTTGCCCTTAACCGGATCGAACTGGACCCAATAGATCTCACTGCGCCTGACCGCCATGCGAGATCCTTTCGTCCTGATTCGATAGCCATATTTCTGTCCAAGCTTCGGCGACGGCTTTCCGGGTGGCCTCGGCAAATTCGCCGGCCTCGTCACAGTAAAAGCGATAGCCTTCGGCGGCCAACTGCTCAACGTCACTCGTCTTGGCCGCGGTTAGGGCCATGCTAATCACCCGGCTGCGACTTGTGTTTAGTTCGCGCGCCCGACTGTCGGCAAACTCAACCAATTCCTCTGGCAGCGAGATCGTGACTTTACGCACTGCATCACGCGTAGTCATCGTGCTCCTCCTGTGTATCCGGCTCGTTATTAACCCATGCATGATACCACGGTTGGGTATGAAACCGGGTATGAGCAATGGTAAGACAAGGATGAGCCGCCCCCAACAAATTGCTCGCGCGGGCCGCGTGTGTTACCATGACAGGGTTCGCTACACGGGGTTGCCTGGGCTTCGCCCAGCGTATTCGGTATTGAAACATGGAGGGGTGCGCCATGAAAGGCTTCTTTCGTTTTGTGTTTCGGATGCTGGTGCTGGCGGCGATCGTGGCCGCGATCATCTACGCGCTCAAGAAAGTGACCGAGCCGCCGCAGAGCGTCCCCGCCGCTGGCGGCGGTGTGCTGCCCAACGAGCCGCTGAAGTCGTTGGACGACGCCCCGCTGGGCGGCGCGATCAGCGATGATCTGCTCAAGATTCTCGTCTGCCCCGAAGATAAGGGGCCGCTGGAGTTGGTGGACGACGGCAAGTTTCTGCTGAACCCGCGCAACGGCTACAAGTACCCCATCCGCAACGGCATCCCGGTGATGTTGATTGAGGAAGGCAAGAAGTACCAGGTTGTCAGCCTGGCGCGGGCCAACGGCGCAGGCAAGGACAAGAGCGCCGAAAAGGCGGCCTAACCGCCGGCATTGCGTAAACTAAAATGCGCAGGGGCACGGTCCGCTCGGACCGTGCCCCTGTTGTTTTGACCGAGCAGCATGACAGTATACGGCGCAGCTACGCGCCGAAGCGGCTCAACCGTCCGGCGCAAGCCATGGCCAGCGGGATCAGGTTCGTCGCATGGAAGCGACCCAGATAGCCGCCCGCACAGGCGCGCTCGCCATAGGTCTGCACGCCGTCGGGCATGACCGTGGGACTCCACAGGATGGTGGGGACCGGATGCCAGGAGTGGCTGCGCAGCCGGGCCGGGGTGCTGTGGTCACCGGTGACGATCAGTGCGCCGGGATGGAGCGCCATGAGGCGCGGGATGACCGCATCCACGGCTTCGATTTCATGCACCTTGGCGTCGAAGTTGCCGTCTTCGCCATAGGAGTCGGTCTTCTTGATGTGGATAAAGAAGAAGTCGTAGTCGTTCCAGACCTTCTCCAGCGCCGCGATTTCGTGCTCGGGGCGCTCGCCCTCAAAATCCACCACGTCCATCCCCACCAAGCGGGCCACGCCCTTATACATGGGGTAGACGGCGATGGCCGCGGCGCGCATCCCATAGATCTGCGAGAAGCGGGGCAGCCCGGGGTCCTTCGCCAGCCCGCGCAGATTGAGGTTGTTGGCCTTGGGTTCGTCGGCCAATGCCTGCCGCGCCGTCGCGACCCACCGGTTGACCAGCGCGGCGGTCTGCGCGCCTTCCGGCGTGCCGCTGGAATCCTCCACCGGCAGTGGCTGCTTGCCCGTGACGAGCGGGTCGGTCTCGCTCAACTGGCCGCCCAACCCCGGCCCGCGCAGCACAAAGACAAAGCGGTGTTCCTTGACCGGCTTGACGATCACTTCGTGGGTAGGGAAGAGGTCGCCCGTGACCGCCTGGAGTTTGGCCGCCAGCCGGATGCACTCGTCCGTGCCGATGCGCCCGGCGCGGCGGTCGGTGATGACGCCGTCGGCGTCGGCGGTGGCAAAGTTGCCGCGTGCGGCCAGGTCGTCGGGCTGTAAGGCAAAGCCGATGCCCAACGCCTCCAGCACGCCGCGCCCGATCTCATAGGTCACGGGGTCATAGCTAAAGAGACTCAAGTGCGCCGGGCCGCTGCCGGGTTCGACGCCGGTGCGGATGGGGATGCTCAGGCCGGTGGCCCCTTCGGCGGCCAGCCGGTCGAGGTGCGGCTTGTGGGCGCTTTCTAGTTCGGTCTGGCCGCCGGCGTGCATCGGCAGGCCGCCCAGGCCGTCCATGACGAGCAAGACGATCTTGCCGCCCTTTTGGTTTAGCTCCTGCATCAGTCCAAATTCGGTAAAGATCGCTGACATGAGATTTTCTCCTCGGCGTAAAGGCCGCGGCGGATACCTGGTAGGCACGGACCGACCAACCGGCCCGTTCTATGTAGGATACCAAAAAACGTCTTGACTGGCATTTACCGGCAGGCCTGATTCCGGGCAAAAACAACATGCGGGCCGGCATTTGCCGGCCCGCATGTGCGTAACATTTGGAATGGGGGACATCAGCCCGCCAAGCTGATCTCAGTCTTGGGGTCGAAGATGTGGGCGTTGTCCATGTTGACGGCCAGGTCCAGGTCGGCACCCGGGTGCGTCTGCGTACGCGGGTCGACGCGGGCGATGAACTGCTTGGAGTCCTTGGTCATCATGTAGAGGAAGATTTCGTTGCCCATCAACTCGGTGACGTCCACACGGGCGGCGACGTCGGACTCGAGGATGCCGGGCGGGACGAACGGCTTGGCGTGAATGTCTTCCGGGCGAATCCCAAAGATGACCTCACGGCCCTTGAACTGCCGCCATTCGGCGGCCTTCTTGTCGGGCACTTCCAGACGGAAGCCGCCGGTGTTGACCTCCAGCTTGCCGTCGCTCTCGACCAGCGTCGCATCGAAGAAGTTCATGCTCGGGCTACCGATGAAACCGGCGACGAACACATTGTGCGGGTGGTCATAGAGGTGCTGCGGGGTGTCGATCTGCTGGAGCAGACCGTCCTTCATGACGGCGATGCGGCTGGCCATGGTCATGGCCTCCACCTGGTCGTGGGTCACGTAGATGAACGTGGTGGCCAGACGTTGGTGCAGGCGGGTGAGCTGGGCGCGCGTCTGCACGCGCAGCTTGGCGTCCAGGTTGGACAGCGGCTCGTCGAAGAGAAACACGGCCGGCTCGCGGACGATGGCGCGACCCACGGCCACACGTTGGCGCTGACCACCGGAGAGCTGCTTGGGCTTGCGGTCCAGCAGGTGGCCGATGTCCAGAATGTCGGCGGCTTCCTTGACGCGGCGGTCAATGTCGGCCTTGGGCGTCTTGCGCAGCTTGAGGCCGAAGGCCATGTTGTCGTAGACGCTCATGTGCGGATAGAGCGCGTAGCTCTGGAACACCATCGCGATGTCACGGTCCTTGGGCGGCACATCATTGACGACCCGGTCGGCAATCATGATGTTACCGTCGCTGATCTCCTCCAACCCCGCCAGCAGCCGCAGGCTCGTCGTCTTGCCGCAGCCGGACGGACCGACAAAGACCAAGAACTCCTTGTCTTCGACATGGATGTTCAAGACGTTGACGGCCACCACATCGCCGAACCGCTTGTAGACATCATCGAAGGTTACACTTGACATTTGGGTTTTTCTCCTTAGGGCATACAGGAACGATGGGATGGAAACATTTGCGATTTTTTACAGGCCATGCACAAACCTGCGGAGTGGAGCTAGCGGCAGTATAACACAGGCGCAAACCGGCGCGCAACTACGTTTTTTGTGGCGTTTATGGTCAGCGGCGGGGAGATTTCCGCTATCTCCCGCGGTGCGGGTCGAGGGCGTCGCGCAGGCCGTCGCCAATGTAGTTGATGGCGATGACGGTGACGAAGATCATGAGGCCGGGAAAGAACGCCATCCACCAATAGCCTTTACGCATCTCGTCCTGCGCGCTGTTGAGCATGTTGCCCCAGGTAGGCGCGGGCGGCTGGATGCCAAAGCCGAGAAAGCTCAACCCCGATTCGGCGATGATCGTGCCGGCCACGCCCAGCGTCGCCGCGACGATGATGGGCGTCAGTGTATTGGGCAGGATGTGGCGCACGATGATGGCGCGGCTGCGGACGCCCAGACTGCGCGCCGCCGTGACGAACTCCATTTCGCGGAGACTGAGCACCTGGCCGCGCACCACGCGCGCGATCCCCATCCACGACAGCAGTCCCAAGATCAGCGCCACGCCGCCCATCCCGCCCCCCGCGGAGAGCAGCGGCGTGTCCAGCGTCCGCACCAGCAGCGTCATCACGATCAGCATGAAGAGCCGGGGCAGCGCCAAGAACAGGTCGGTGAGCCGCATGAGCGCGTTGTCCACCCAGCCGCCAAAATAGCCCGCGATCGCGCCCACACTCGCGCCTACCACGCTGCCCAGCGCAGTGGCAGCCAGCCCGATGGCGAGCGAGATGCGCCCGCCATAGAGCAGCCGCGTCAAGATATCGCGGCCCAGGCTGTCGGTCCCCATGGGGTGAAGCCGGCCGGGCGGCGCGCGGCGCGCGGCCAGGTTGCTGAGTTCCGGGTCATAGGGGCTGACCGCGCCCACCAGCGTCACGCCCAACACCAGCAGGAGCAACACGGCGACGGCGGCGACCGCCATGCGGTGGCGCACAAAGCGCTGCGCCACCCGCTGCGCCGGCGACGCGCCGCCTACCGCGGCCAGGGGCCGGCTACTCATAGCGGACGCGCGGGTCGAGCGCGGCATAGGCGATGTCCGCGGCCAGGTTAGCCAGCAAGATCAGCGCGGCGTTGATCAGGATGATGCCCATGAGCACGGGGAAATCGACGCGTTGGGCGTGCTGGTAGAAGAGCCGTCCCATCCCCGGCCAGGCGAAGATCGTCTCAGTAAAGAGCGCACCGCCAAAGAGACCGGGCAGGTCCAGCGCGACAACCGTGATCACCGGCGTCAGCGCGTTGCGGAGCGCGTGCCGCCAGATGACGGCGCGCGCGCGCAGTCCTTTGGCCCGCGCCGTGCGGATGTAGTCCAGGTGGATGACTTCCAGCATCTGGCCGCGCATATAGCGGGTATAGGTCCCCGCGCCAAAGAGCGCCAGCATGGTCACGGGCAGGACCAGGTGGCGGATGCGTTGGGCCAGCGTCGGCACGGTCACGTCATAGGGGGCGAAGCCGCCGCCGGGCAGCAGCGGCGGGCAGTCGCGACACTCCACCAGATGGCCCCAGGCGAACCCCTGGGTGGGGCTGACCGGGTACTTGAGCAGGACGTTGAAGACGATGATCAGCAGCAGGCCAAACCAGAAGATGGGCATGGCCTGGCCCACAAAGGCGAGCAACGTTGCCACATGGTCAAAGAGCGAGTATTGGCGCAGCGCGGAGAGCACGCCGATGGGCAGGCTGATGAGCAGCGTCACCACCAGCGCGATGCCCATCAGGTGCACCGTGTAGGGCAGCCGCGCCGCGATCTCGTCCAGCACGGGCCGCCGCGTCACCTGGCTCACGCCCCAGTCGCCCTGCACCACGCGCCCCGCCCAGCGCAGATAGCGCACATAGACGGGCTGGTCCAGCCCAAACTGGGCTTCCAACCGGCGCAGGTCGTCGGCTGTCAGGTTGGGGTTTTCCTCGAACATGCTGCCCACGCCGCCCGGCGCCAGCGAGATCAGCCCAAAGACGAGCATACTCAACAGGACGAGCAGCGGGATCGCCTGGAGCAGGCGGCGCACAATGTAATGTGTCACGCGCGGTCGGGGCCTTCTCTACGCCGCGGCGGGCGCAGTGAGTTGGGGCAGCGCGGCGCGCCGGCTATTCCGGGCGATAGGGCGCTTGCTCTTCGATGTCGCCCACGTATTCGGGCAGATTCGTATGTCCCAACATCTGGCGGATGGCCTGGATCTCGCCGTTGTGAAACCAGTAATGATAGGTGACGCGGCGCAGCGCCGACCCGATGCTCTGCCCCACGGCCTTGCCTTCGTACAGGAGGTCTTGCTGCAAGGTCGCCGTCGTCAGGCCGTCCAGGAAGGGGTCGGCGGCGCGGGTGACGGTGCGCCAGGCGTCCAGCATTTCCCGCAGCGAGGGCGTGCTCATGGGCGCGCCATAGGCATAGGTGGTGTTGAGCTGTGGATAGAGCAGTTGGCCCTGCGCCCGGTGCAGCCAGTAGCGCTGTTCGTGCCAGGCCAGATGCCCCACGATCCAGCTTATACAGTTCATGGGGCCGAAGTGACGCGCGGCGTCCTCTTCCGTCAGCCCCTCTAGCCCGCGCGCCCATTCGGCGCGGGTAAAGCGGAATTGATCGATCAGCGGATGCGGCATGAGGGGAACTCTCCTCGGATCGGGTTGGTCTACTGTTTTTCCCACATTTCGGCATTCCAGGTCTGCGCGTTCCACGGGTTGACTACAAAGCCGCTGATATTGGCGCGCGTCAGATGGATTTCCGCTCGTTCATACAGATAGATTTGGGGCACGTCGGCGGCGACCTGCGCGCAGACGGTCTGATAGGCGGCCTTGCGTGCGGCCAGGTCGGTCGTCGCGCCCGCCGCGGCCAGCGCGGCATCCGCCGTCGGGTTGATCCACCGGCTGAAGTTGCGGCCCGCGCCGTCGTTGGCCGCGGTGGGGATGCCCTCGCTGCCATAGTAGTTCACCATGATGGAGTGCGGGTCCACGCCGTCGTTGGTGGAATACATGAGCACGTCGAAATTGCCGTGGGGACGCATGGCCCCGCTGGACCAAGTGCCGAAGAACTCCGGGCTGGGCAGGTTTTCGATCACCATGTCAATCCCGATGGCCCGCATCATCTCCACGACCAGTTGTTCCGTCTCTTCACGCAGGAGGTTGCCCGTGGTGCTCTGAAGCTTGAGATGGAGCGGCGTCCCCGCCGCGGCATGGGCGCACCCGGCGCACTCGCGCACGCCGTCACCGTCCGCATCCACCCAGCCCGCTTGCTCCAGCAGCGCGGCGGCCTGCGCCGGGTCATAGACGGACGGCGCGATATCACAGGCCGCCCACCCGGACGCCAACTCGGCGGACGAGACGGTGGTCGCGCCGAAGAGCAGTTCGTCGACCAGCAGTTGCTTGTCGATGCCCGCCTGGATGGCCTGGCGCACACGCACATCGGCCAAGATGGGGTGCGGGTGGCTCTGCGGGTCGGGCGTGCCGTCCTGCGTGGGGTCGGCCAGGTTGAGCACCAGCCGTTCCGCGCTGGGACCGGGCACGTTGTGGACGATCACGTCCGGGTTGGTCGCGAACTCCGGCACATCGGCCTCGGTCAAGTCCCACAGGATGTCAATCTCGCCGGTGGTGATGAGCACCTTGCCCACCTCGCGGCTGGGGATAATGCGGACCACGATTTGGTCGGTCTTGGGCAGGTCGGGCGCGCCGCGGTAGTGCTCGTTCTTGACCAGCACCAGCCGGTCGCCGCGAATCCACTCCTGGAGCTTGTAGGGGCCGGTTCCGATGGGCTGCCAGTTGGTCGGCCAATTCGCCATGTCCGCCAGTGCGCCGGAGGCATGGCGGGGCAGGATGGCGTAGAAATGGCTCAGGAAGGGCGCATAGAGGCTGCTGTAGGTGACCACGGCCGTATAGTCGCCGTCGCACGTCACCGACGCCACCTGGTCATAGCCGGCGGTGGCAAGCGCACCGCTGTCCGGGCTGCTGATGACTTCCCAGGTGATGAGGTCGTCGTCTCAGGTGAACGGCGCGCCGGCGGACCACAGCACATCTTCGCGCAGCGGGTAGGTGATGGTCAGCCCGTCCGCCGACACCAGCCCGTTTTCCACGCTGGGCACGGTCGTCGCCAGCACCGGAAAGTAGTTGCCGTCCTGGTCGACGTTGAGCAGCCCCTCGTCCATCAACGCGCCGACTTCGCCGGCCGCGTTCTGGGTGCGTAAGTACGGATTGAGAATCTCCGGCTCTTGATAGAGGCCGAAGATGATGGTCTTGGGGGTGGACCCGGTCGCGCCGGACTGATCGGCGGTCGGCGCCGTCGCCGGGCTGACAGTGCAGCCGACGAGCAGCACCGCACCCATGACGACCAGGACCCCAACCGCCCGCTTGAGCGTGATCTTTCGCATATTGATCCTTCCTCGATTCCTAGCGTTCTGGCGTTGCCGAGCGATCCGGGCGTGGCGGGCAAACTGCCCGCGCGGCGCGCTGCCGTGCAACTCGGCAGTATAGTGGTCGCCGTCAAACGGTGTCAATTGCCTGGGGGTGATGGGGGCGACTGCGCGCCGTCACGCCGCGGACGCGGTCGTGGCGGCCAGCCGCAGGTCCGCTACCAGGTCGCGCCAGCCCTGGACCGCGGCGGGCCGGTCCCACTGGTTGAGGCGCTTGAGGTAGGTGGGCTGGAAGGTGGCGAGCGTGGGGAAGCCGTGCGGCCCGCTGAGGAGTTGGCCGCGCTGCTCGCTCAGGCGAAAGTCTTTGCCGAGGAGCGTCTCCGCGGCGGGGCCGCCGATGGCGACGATGACCGCGGGCTTGACCCAGAACAGCTCTTCGTCCAGCCAGTGGGCGCAGGCGGCGATCTCGTCGGCGCGGGGCGGGCGCATCTCCGGCTGGGGCGCGTCGGGGCTGATCTTGGTGGCCAGGCACTTGTGCAGGTTGGTGAGCCACACCTGGTCACGGCGCAGACCGGCCTGGGCCAGCGCGGTATCGAGCAGGTCGCCCGCGGGGCCGCTATAGGGCAGCCCGGTCGTGTCGTCGGTGGGCGATGGCCCCTGCCCGATGAGCATGATGCGCGCCGCCGGGTCGCCCGCGCCAAAGACCACGTGGCGGCGGCTGGCGCTCAACGTGCAGCGGATGCACTTGGCGCAGGCGGCGGCCACGTCGTCGAGCGTGGCGTAGTCGGAGAAGAGCGGGAGCATGAGCGGATTCTTTGCCACTCCGTGATAGACTACGCAGATGACGAGTAACAGCATACACTTCTTTTGCGGAGACGACAATGAAGCTGCTCATAGTCTTTCCGATACAGAAAGAACTGGATTTCTTCTTGCACGGCTGTCTTGAGCTGGGACTTGCTACGGAAGCTGCCACATTAGGGCGGCTACCGGTGACCCACTTGCCCAGTCTTGGCCTTGCATTGGCTCAGGGCGGTCTTGGCAAAGCGCAGTTTGCCGTGCAGACTCAACACTTGATCGATAGCCGGTCGGGTTGGGATGTAGTGATCTGTGCCGGCGCGGCAGGCGCGCTAGACGACCGCCTTTCCGTCGGGGATGTCGTGATCGGCACCGAAACCGTTGAGTACGACATTCACAACAAGTTTGGGAAGCCGCTGGTGCCACGATTTGCCGGTGCAGAGGCTATCATCAAAGACTTTAGGCACATGACGATGATCGATAGCCCGTTCAAACTGCATTTTGGCGCAATTGCGAGCGGTGATGAGGACATTGTAGAAGTCGCAAGGCGGCAGGAACTGCGAGCACTTACGGGTGCGATCGCCACTGCCTGGGAAGGGGCCGGGGGCGCCCGGGCCAGTCATTTTAGCGCGCTGCCATTTGTCGAAATCCGTGGCATATCTGACGGGGCGAATACAACTGCAGCGCGGGATTTTGAGAAGAATCTACCGCGAACGATGCGAAATGTAGCGAGCGTAGTGGTCACCTGGGCACGGCAACGCGCAACGACAGCGATCGGCTAGCGGTCGGTTGGCGCGTGGGGCGCGTAGACAGGTGACTGTCAGCCGTGACAGTCACCTGCGGCGCGGGCAATCCAATGCTCCTATTTGCAACTCAAATATCCAGCTTGGCCTGGTTGGCGTGGGTCTGGATGAAGCGGCGACGGGGCGGGACGTTGCTGCCCATGAGCATGTCGAAGGTGCGGTC
>CAYJQA010000078.1:0-13323 GCA_964372065.1 uncultured Litorilinea sp. | reverse complement strand
GGTCATGGGTGCGCTCAGAACTCCCCAGCCTCCGGGATGCGGAAGCGTTCGATGGCGATCAAGCCCAGCGCCGAAGTAACCATCAGAATGGTGCTCATGGCGAGCGCCTGGCCGAGGTTGAGCAGCCCTGGCTGCCCCAGCGCGCGATAGATCACGACCGGCATGGTGGGCAGGTCGGGGCGGCTGATGAGCAGCGTCGCGCCGAACTCGCCCAGGCTGATGGTGAAGGCAAAGGCGGCGCAGACCACCGCGGTCGGGAGCAGCAGGGGGACATCGATCTCCCACCAGACGCGGCCCGGCGGCGCGCCCATGACGGCCGCGGCTTGGCGCAGGCGCGGGTCGAGGCTGCGGAGCGCGGGCAGGAAGGTGCGGACGACAAAGGGCGCGGCGATGAGGGTGTGCGCGATGGGGATGAGCCAGGCAGAGGTCCGCAGCGGCCCCATGCCAACGATGTAACCAAAGCCGAGCGTGACGGCGGAGGTGCCCAGCGGCAGCAGGAACAGCGGGTCCAGCACGGCGGAAAGGCGGCGGGCCGGACGTGCGATGAGATAGGCGCTGATGATCCCCCCCAGCACACTCAACACGACTGTCCCCGTGGCGAAGAGGAATGAGTTGCCCACGGCCGTCAGCGGCGGCGCGAAGAACGCGCTTTGCCGCCGATTGGCCGTGAGTTCGGCGTAATAGGTCAGGGTGAAGCCCTGGTCGCCCAGGGTGACGCTGCGCCATGCCAGCGCCAGCAACGGGGCCAGCAGCAACAGCAACATGCCGCCCGCGGCCATCAGGATGGCGGCGCGTCCGCGCCGGGTGGCGGGGGTGCGGGCGGTTTCCCCGGCGGGGCGCTGTTCGAGCGGAAGGCTGGCGCGCGCCTGGAGCCGCGTATAGACCGTCATCAACACAAAGGTAAAGACCATCTGCACTAGCGATAGGGTGGCGGCGGTGGGCAGGTCGAAGAGGGTGACGGCCTGGCGGTAGATCTCGACCTCCAGGGTGGCGAAGCGCAGACCGCCCAAGATGAGCACCACGCCGAAACTCGTAAAGCAGAACAGAAAGACCAACAGACTGGCGGCGAAGATACTCGGCAGGAGCAGCGGCCACGTAACTTCACGGAAGATCCGCCACGGCGACGCGCCCAGGGTCGCCGCGGCTTCCTCCAGACGTGGATTCAGCCCGGCCCAAAAGCCGCCGACGGTGCGGATGATCACGCTGACGTTATAGAAGGTGTGCGCCAGGAGGATCATCCAGATCGTCTGCTGGAGACGGATCGGCGGCGCGGCCAGGTGGAACCACGCTTGTAGCCACTGGTTGACCACGCCGTTGGGGCCGAGCAGCGCGGCAAAGGCCGCTGCGACCACCACCGTGGGCATGACGAACGGGATGGTCGTCAGCGCGCGCAAGGCGCTCTTGCCGGGGAAGTTGTAGCGCGCAAAGAGGTAGGCCAGCGGCAGACCGGCCAGCAGCGTCAGCCCGGTGGAGACGACAGCCTGCCAGGTCGTGAACCACAACACTTGCCGGAAGAAGGGCGCACCCAGCACGCTGCCCACCTGCCAGTCGCCGGGCGCGACCAAACTGACCTGGAAGATACGGGCCAGGGGATAGAAGAAGAAGACGGCCAAGAAGCCCAACGGCAGCGCATAGAGCAGGCCGCGGGCGACAGCACGGGCGCGTGGCATCGCTTACTTTCGGCGGGCTAACGCAGCATGACGTCGGTCCAGGCGGCAATCCACGCCTCACGGTTGGCCTCGATGGCCGCCGCATCCACCGCCACCGGTGACGCCGGTGTCTGGGCGAACTGGACGAACAGCTCCGGCAGCGCCGCGGTCGTGTTGGCCGGATAGACGAACATTTGGAGCGGGATATCCTCTTGGAAGCGTTTGTCCAGCACGAAGTCGACAAACGCCTCGGCCAATGCTTGCTGTTGCGTACCGGCCAGGATACCCACGAACTCGATCTGGCGGAAAGTGCCGTCGGCGGGCGACACGTTCACGCTGGCCGGTTCGGTGCGCCCATCGGTGGCAAAGAGCACATCGGCGGGCGGGCTGGTCGTATAGCTGACCACCAGCGGGCGGTCGCCTGCGCCGCCGGAGCCGACGGTGAAGTGCTCATAATAGGCGGTGGACCAGCCATCCACGATGAGGACGTCGTTGGCCCGGAGCGCCTGCCAGAAGCCAAGATAGCCGTCCTCACCAAAAAGGCCGATGGTGGCGAGCAGGAAGGCCAGGCCCGGCGATGAGGTCGCCGGATTCTCTACGACCAGGAGACCGGCGTATTCCGGCTTGATCAGATCCTCTAGCGTGGCGGGCACGGGCAGCCCGTTGTCGGCGAACCACTGCCGGTCGGCGTTTATATTGACATAACCGAAGTCCACCGGCAGCAGACGGTGGTCGGGGTCCAACTCCAGTTCGTCGGGAATGTCCGCCAGCAGCGGGGACGGATAGGCGATGAACATCTCGGCGTCGAGCGCGCGGCTAAGGAAGGTATTATCTACGCCGAAGAAGACATCAGCCAAGGGCGCATCTTTGCTGAGAATGAGTTTGTTGACGGCTGCGCCGGCGTCGCCGAGTTCGAGAAACTGGAGCTTGACATTGTGCGCGGACTCGAACTCCGCCAACACATCGTCGCTGGCGTTGAAGGAGTCGTGACTGGCGACGACAAGCACCGGCATGGCGGCGTCCGGCTGGACGGGCTGGCAGGCTGCCAGCAGGAGCGCCAGCAGCAGGGGGACGAGCAGGGCACGGTAGGGCATGGGTTCCTCCTGAATACAAAAACCTTGCCCGATTGGGCAAGGCCGGCGCGAGGAGGTCTCCGTTGATCTTCCCTACGCTGGCATTACCCAGATCAGGTATACGGGTCGGCGACGCGACGGTCGCCCTCTCAGCCTGGCTTGCCCAAGCTCCCCGTTATGGATGCGCTCAATCGGCGAGCGCCTTTAGATTGGCAATAACCATACCACAACCAGACGGTGACTGTCCAACCGGCGCGGCTAAGGATTCTGTTCTTCAGCGCAGCGCGGGCAGCGCCGTGGGTCGTCAAGCTCGATCATGTGCTTGGTGCAGATGGCGAACGTTACCTCCACCTGGTCACGCAGGAACCGGCGTTTGACTTCGGCTTCCAGGGCGAGGCTGCGGCTGTTGCTGGCGATGAGGATTTCGGGAACCGGACAGCGATTGCACAGGGCACGATGCCAGGGGCGCTGGTTGTGCGGGCTGGCGTCGATCAGCCGGCATTCTTCCTTGTTCTTGCCGCGGAAATAGTCCCCATAGAAATAACGGCAATTGACGGGCTTGTTATTCATCCACTGACTCGGTCGATGGCACTGGGCCGGCTAAACAGGCTGACCGCCGGCAGGCCGCCGGCGGTCAGGAATTGGCTGCGGTGATGGCTCAATTGGTCCAAAACTGGGGACCGTCGCCGTCCGGCCCATCGGTCCAATCCCACTCACCGGCGAGGAACTCGTCAGGGTCGATGAAGAGCAGCGCGGCCAGATACTCCAGGCGGGCATGCTGTTCGGTGAGCAGCCGCCCGAAATCCTGCTCTAGGTTGACCAGCCCTTCCATTTCCGCTTCCAGCAGGTGGAAATCCTCGTGGGTGACAGGGGAACCGCCGGGCTGTTCGGCATAGAAAGCTTCCAGATAGGCCTGGTACGTTTCGCATTCGTCGTCCGGCACGAACTGGTCCGGATCGGCGTCGTAGTCGGTTCGTTTCACGGCTGAATCTCCCCATTCCGGTGCGTCAATCGCGTTGCGCTCCAGGCGGGCGACGGCCAAATCGTCGGCCCACTCCTGGGTAAGGGCGAGCGCCATGCGGCGCTGGTCGCCGTCATTCGGCTTGTCGGCCGGCACCAGTTCGTAGTTAACGCCATTGCGCAGGTGCAACTGGCTGTATTCGTGCATCACAAAATGGAAAGTGTCGGCGGGGGGCGCTTCGCGAAAAACGCCGCGACCCAATAGCCGCGCCGCCAAGACCCACGCCGGCATAGTGTGCGGGTGGCCACGCTCCTCAGCCACAATCTCTTCGGCCATGAGCGCGAGCCGGATGTTGCGATTGCGAATGGTCTCTTCGTCGCGCAACTCGTGCAGATTGAGGCGGAACTGGTAGCGACCGGCGTCGGCATCCTCGACGAAGATCAGCACATCGTCCTTGTTCTCTGCACCCGCCATGTCCAGCCAGACCGTGAACTCGTCGCCGAGTTGGAGGGACCAGGTCTTGCGCTCGACGGGCATTTCCACGGAGAGCGTCGGGCCACCGAACAGGTCGATGGTCAGCTTGCGCGGCTGCGCGGAATTGGCTTGGAAAAACTGGGGAAAGAGCGCGATGTGTTCCAGTTCGTCCAGCAGGAGGAAGCCGCGGCGAATCTCGTCATGCACCAACGAGTGGCGGATGACGGCCGCGGCCAGCAGGCGCGACAGCCAGCCATAGCGACCCGCGCCCACGGGAACGACCTGGAACAACTGATTGAGGGCTTTGCTGACCGCGTTGCGGGCGCCTTTGCCCAGCGGGCGTCGGTCGGCGACGGCAGCCATGAGGCTGTCCACGCTGACCGGCTGCGATGAACGGCTCAGGACTTCGGCAACGCAAGCCATATAACTTGGATACCGGCGGTTCCCAGCCATGTTAACTCGTTTCAGACTCATTCGATTTACTCCGTGGCCGTCATTATCGCGTAGGAAGGGCAAATTGTCTACAGAAGCGCGACGAAATGGCACTTGTGACTCTCGCATAGTGATGCGTCATGCGATAGCCATTTGGCGACAGGCGCAATTGTCGCTACCATTGGTGCGTGACGGCCGGTCTTTGGTAAAGCAGCTATGAAAGTCGCGGCGTACATCGCCGTTAACAATACTATACGTCCGGCGGGTCAAGGGCTAATTGTTGGAAACCTGTCAATCTCAAACGGGGCAAAGACAGCATGGGCGCGGTAACGCAGGGGACAAGTAGACAGGTGGGAGCCGGCTTTGTCGTGGGGCTGCGGTGTCTGCGCTGTGGCCGGGAGTACGGGCCGGATGCGGTCGCGTATGTCTGCGACTGCCGCCCGAATGTGGGCAGCGATATCGGCGCATTGGACGTACTCTACGATTATGCCGCCATTGCTGCCGTGTGCGACCCGGCCCGCTTGGCGCAGGAGCGGGACGCATCCATCGGGCGCTACTGGCCGCTGCTGCCCATCGCCAGTCGGGCCAGCCTGCCGGGCCTGGCGGTGGGGGGCACGCCGCTGCTGCCCGCGCCGCGCTTGGCGGCGGGCTTGGGCTTGCAGCAACTCTATGTCAAGGATGATGGCCGCAACCCGAGCGCGTCGCTCAAGGACCGGGCGTCGGCCATCGCGGTGGCAAGGACACGGGATGCGGGGCGGCCCGTGGTGGCGACGGCGAGCACCGGCAACGCGGCGGCGGCGCTGGCGGGCCAGTGCGCCGCGGTGGGACAGGCAAATGTCATCTTTGTGCCCCGCACCGCGCCGCCCGCCAAACTCGCGCAACTGCTGGTCTACGGCAGCCGGGTCCTGGCGATTGACGGGACCTATGACCAGGCGTATGATCTGTGCCGGGCAGCCTGCGACGAGTTCGGCTGGTACAATCGCAACACGGGCTTCAACCCTTACATGACGGAAGGCAAGAAGACCGTGGCCTTCGAGATCGCCGAACAACTTGGCGCGGTCGCCGCGCGTGGGAACGGCGAACCGATGGCCGCGCCCGACGCGGTCTTTGTGTCGGTGGGCGACGGCTGCATCATCGGCGGCGTGCACAAGGGGTTCGCCGACCTCTACCGGCTAGGCTGGATCGCGCACATGCCACGGATCTACGGGGTGCAGTCCACGGGCAGCGCGGCGCTGGCGAATGCTTGGCGAGAGGGCGCGGAGGTCCCGTCGCCCGTGCAGGCCACGACGCTGGCGGACTCGATCAGCGTAGACGCACCGCGCGACCCGATCAAGGCGTTGGCCGCAGTGCGCATGACCGCTGGCGTATTTCTGACGGTGACGGACGACGAGATTCTGGCGGCAATGCTGCCGATGGCGCGCCTCGCGGCCGTCTTTGCCGAACCGGCGGGTGCGACGGCGCTGGCTGGGCTGGCGCAGGCCGTGTCCGCAGGATTGGTACAGCCGGATGAGACGGTTGTCGTGATCAACACCGGGAACGGCCTGAAGGATGTACGGGCCGCCATGCGGGCCACAGGCGAGCCGCCCGTCATCGCGCCGGAGCTGGCTGCGGTGCGGAGCGCGCTGCAAGGCGCTTGACCTGCGGGCGGTTGACGGCCAGCGCGGACCGCCGGATGTACACGTCGCGCCGGCGGGCGATGCGCGATCATTGACTAAGCGACTTAATGACTGTGTGACCCATTGACTGGGCGATAAGGACAATGAACTCATGACGAAAGCCGTAATCCCTGGGCCAACCTACGCCGAGATGCGCGACCCGCTGCTGCTGCCGCCAAACTTGCGCGAGGCCGCCAACGCGGCGCGGGCGGATGAACTCAACCCGCTCAACCTGTTCAATATCAACTGGAAGAACACCGGCGCGGGTGTAGAGAAGCTGGTACTGCCCAAGGAACTGACCGGGGTGGCGGCGAATATCGTGGTGTTGAGCGGGCGCACCTACCCCAGCGGCAGCATGAAGGTCGGCCCCGCCTATGTGACGCTGGCTGAGGCCGAAGCGATGGTGGCGCTGCGTCCCGGCGATAAGACTGTCATCGGCCCGAGCACGGGCAATTTCGGCATCGGCACGGCCTACATCAGCCGGCTCAAAGGCTATCGCGCGGTGGTGGTCATGCCGGACAACATGAGCGCCGAACGCTACGAACGGATCCGCAAGTATGGGGGCGACCTGGACCTGACGCCCGGCACCGAATCCGATGTGATCCTCACGCTGGAGCGGACGCACCAGGAGTACATCAGCAAGCCGGACCAGTATGTGGTCTTGGCACAGTTCGAACTGCTGCCCAACTATCGCTTTCATCGCTATGTGACGGGCGATGCGGCCGTGCAGGCGGTCAAGGGGATCGGCAATGGAAAGGTTGCGGCCTTTGTCAGCGCGCCGGGCAGCGCCGGTACGCTGGCCGCCGGGGACCACGTGAAATCGCTCTGGGCCGATAGCCAGATCGTGGCGCTGGAGCCGCGCGAGTGCAGCACGCTCTATGACGGCGGGCAAGGCCAGCATCGCATCGAGGGTATCGGCGACAAGATGGTGACGCTGATTCACAATGTCTTCAACACGGACCTGCTCATGCTGATCCACGACGAGGATACGGTGCGCGGGATGGAAGTCGTGCAGAGCGGCGGGCATGTACTCGTGGACCGCCTGGGTGTGCCGAGCGCGGCCGTGCAAGATCTGTGGGGCAAGCTCGGCCCTAGCTGCATCTGCAACATCGTGGGCGCGATCAAGACGGCCAAGTATCTCGGTCTCGGCCCCGACGACAATGTGGTGACGATCGCGACCGACTCGTATGACCGCTATCCGTCTGTGAGTCAGGCGCTGTATGCCCGCAACGGCGGCAAGCCCAGCGATGACCAACTGGAAATGTGGGCCAAGAGCGTCTTTCTGGGCGCGTCGCTGGGGGAGATCGTGGACCTTAACCGCGGTGGACAGCACCAACGGCTGCACGATATGAAGGAGGCGCTATGGACCCGCTTTGGCTATGACGCAGGCTATGTGCGGCGCATGGGGAGCCAGGAGTTCTGGGACGCGGAGGCGGCGCGCATCCACGAGATTGACCCGCTGATCGAGCAAGTGCGCGGGGCGCTGCCCGGACACTAGACCGGACGCGTCGCCCTGGACAGGCGTCTTAGCCCGCGCCTGGCCCAGTGGCTAGGCGCTAGACTGGACAAATAGGACTAGACATCGCGTGCAAACACCGATATGCTGTGATTACGAATTGATCGCATCCCAAACTGAGCCGCAGAAGACGGGTCCGGCATCCGCCGCCGATCTAGCATCGCGACAAGCCAACAAGGGAGGTTCCTAATGTACGCCGTCATTCTGGTCCCGCTGGACGGTTCCAAGCGAGCTGAGGCGATCCTGCCCTATGTGGAGGATATGGCGCTCATGCGGAAATCCAAGGTAATCCTGCTCCAAGTGATCGAGCAGAGCGCGACGATGGTGACGCCCTACGATATGGTGCCGTACTACGACACGGAGTTGGCCGAGAAGTGGGTCGCCGAAGCCAAGACCTACCTGTCCGGAATCCAGGGCGAGTATCGCGAAAAAGGCATCGACACCAAGGTGCTGGTAGAACAAGGCCCGGTCGTGCGGACGGTGCTGGAGGTGGCAGAGCGGGAGCACGTCGAGTTGATCGCCATGGCAAGTCACGGGCGCACGGGTCTGGCGCGCGTCTTCTATGGCAGTGTGGCCTCCGGCGTCCTTCACGCGGCGGATCGGCCGCTGCTGCTGGTACGCACGCAAGACCTCTAGGACACACGCTCCAATCGTCGGGGCCGCAGCAACATATCGTAATGTTGTCGGGTGGGCGCGTGTTAGCGCCCACCTGTTTCGTTGTGCGCGGCGGTCTGGTGCAACCCGGCGGGCGCAGTTGCGTAGTGTGTCGTGGAGAAAGGGGAACACATGATGCAACCGAATGTCGGGGATGTCCCGTGGATTTTTTGGCCGTTTGTCGCCTTGTGGAGGCTGATTGCCAAGACAGTGGAACTGGTGGGACGCTTGGCGGCGTTTGCGATCGGCGTGGCGCTGCTGGTAGTGGGCGCGCTGTTGACCGTGACCGTGGTCGGGGCGGTGGTCGGCGTGCCGCTGGTAGCGATCGGGCTGCTGCTGATCGCGCGCAGTCTGTTCTAGCCGAGATACAGGTAGAAAGGAGACCGGCAACATGCTTGGTTTTGTGCTAACATTGTTGGTGACAGCCCTTAGTCTGCTGATCGTGGCGCGCCTGTCGATTGGCATTGAGATCTCCAGCGCAGCCACGGCGCTGATCGCGGCGTTGGTGCTGGGGCTGCTCAACGCGATATTGCGCCCGGTATTGGGCTTCATCTTCGCCCCCTTAACGTTCCTGACCCTGGGCCTTTTCGCGTTTGTGCTGAATGCGTTGGTATTGTGGCTGACGGCGCTGGTGGTCGACGGGTTCCGCGTGCGAGGATTCCTCTCGGCGCTGTTGGCCTCGGTGTTGATAGCGTTACTGAACGCCGTGATTTTCTTCATCATTCCCGGCTAGCCGGCTGCGGAAACCAAATCCCGGCGGCCGCGATTGCATGATCGCGGCCGCTTTGTGTTTGCGAGGTTAGGGGCGGTGGGTACCCGGCCTCCCCCCGCTGCGCATGGCGAACGCAGGCTAAGCGCGCCGGGCGCGGGTAGTTTTCCGGTCGCGGCACAGTACCTTTTTGCGTCAGGCAAACGTATTCCAAACGACGATTCATTCATCAGCCACGGCGGGGCCGGACGCGGATTTGGCGTGGTGTGGGAACACCGGAAGCGATCTTTGCGTCCAATCAACTAGGAGACGCGCCCCAAGGATCTCATGGTCCGTGGCGGGCGCAGGACCTTGTAACCGCGTGTGCGGTCAGACGGAAGAGAGGTATGGATATGCATGGGGTGCTGGTAAAGCCACCTTCCCGGGCCACGCGGCGCGCCGCCTGGCTGCCGTTGCTCTTGGCGGCAAGTCTTTGGGTGTTGAGTGGGTGTGTGGTCACGCCGATTGCGGCGCAGACCGGTGAAACCGAGGGCGCGGCGGTCACGATCGCGGTCGCCCCGGTCAGCGGTAGCCCAGGCACGACCGTCTTCGTGTCGGGCGCGGGTTGGCTGCCCAACGAAGTGGTCTATGTGAACCTGGAAGCGACGCCGGATACCGAGACCGTTGAGACCACGGTGGCTATCGCGACGGCGGACGGCGACGGGCGCTTTGCCGCGTCCTTCAGCTATCCGCTGGATCCGACCTGGGCCGAACCGGGTCCGGTCGATATCGTCGCCTACTCATTGGAGTCCGGCGCGCGGACCAGCACGTCGTTTGAGGTTGTGGCAGCCGTGGCGACCGCCACACCGGCGGCAGCGACGGCGACGCCCACGCCCGTCCCGCCCGGCGTTACCGCGCCGACGGCAACGGCGACGAGTCCGGGCAACGTGGGGACGGTCGTCAGCTCGGCGCTCAATGTGCGCAGTGGACCGTCCACGCTCTTCCCGGTGCTGCGCTCGATTAGCCGCGGCACCGAGTTTACTGTGCTGGGCCAGAACAACAGCGGCGCATGGCTCTTTGTGCGGCTGCGCGACGGGCAGGAAGGCTGGCTGGCGCGCGCCTATACCAACTATGCGGGCATGGCGCCGGTGGTGCCGTCGCCCAAGCCGCCTGCGGTCACCGCGACCCCCACGCCGACGCGCACCGGCCCGGTTTCCGGGTGGCGCGGCGAGTTCTACAACAACACGTCGTTGAGCGGCGCGCCCAAGCTCGTGCGCGATGATGTGCGCGTTGACTTCGACTGGGGCTACGCGTCGCCGGCGGCGGGCATTATGGCGGATAACTTCTCGGCGCGGTGGGTGCAGGCGTTTTATCTGCCCACCGGAACCTACCGCTTCTATGTGAAAGCCGATGACGGTGTGCGCGTGTGGGTGAATGGCGACCTGGTGATCGACGAGTGGCATTCGGCGACGGGCCGCACCTACAGCACCGAGAAGCGCCTGGACGCGGGTTCGCATCTGGTGCGCATCGAGTATTACGAGGCGACCCAGGTGGCATCCCTGCGCTTCTGGTATGAAGGCGCGGGCAGCTATCCCGAATGGCGCGGCGCCTACTACAGCAATCCGAATCTCAACGGGTCGCCGGCCTTTGAGCGCAACGACTCGTCGATTGACTTCGACTGGGGCTGGGGTGCGCCCGCCAACAACTTCCCGGCGGACAACTTCTCCGTGCGCTGGACGCGCGATGTTCACTTCGATGAGGGCTGGTATCGCTTCCATGCCAAGGTGGACGACGGCGTGCGCGTGTATGTGGACGACAATCTGATCATCGACGATTGGCGCGAGGCGAGTGAGCGCGAACTGACCTCCGACATCTATCTGAATTACGGCGTCCATCGTCTGCGCGTCGAGTACTATGAGGACGGGACTTATGCGGTCGCCCGCTTCTGGTGGGGCGATACGAGCGAGCCGGCGGACGACTTCGACGACTGGAAGGGCGAGTATTGGACCAACGAGGACCTGGACGGCGACCCGGAAGTCACGCGGGATGACGAGGACATTGACTTCAACTGGGGCAACGATTCGCCGAGTTCACGAATTCCGGACGACCACTTCTCGGCCCGCTGGACGCAATGGTTCGATTTTGACGACGGCGTCTATCGCTTCTATGCCGAGGCGGATGACGGCGTGCGGGTCTGGGTGGATGACGACCGCATCATCGACGAGTGGCATTCGGCGCGCGGCGATGTGACGTACACGGCCGATATCGAACTGGAGGGCGACGAGCGCGTCAAGGTGGAGTACTACGAGCACCGCGGCGGCGCGCGCGTCAAAGTGTGGTGGGACCGGATTGACGACGCGACGGCGACACCGACGCCCACGCCCGGTGTAACCAACCCCTACGTGGATGTGTCGCCGTCTGCGGGCGGCGCAGGTACGTCGGTGGTGGCAAGCGGCGGCGGCTTCCCGGCGAACACGCATGTCGACCTGTATCTGGGCGGCATCGTGCGCGGGGCGGCGATTGCGGCGGCCGACAGCCATGCGTATGCCACGGCCACGACTGATCGCCGCGGCAACTTCAGTATGACCTTCACGGTCCCGACCAACTGGCCGAGCGGCGCCGCCGTGGAGCCGGGCCGGCTGGTGGTGCTGGTCGCGACGACGGACTTCAGCGTGGAGGCCAGCGCGGTCTTTGAGTTCAGGGGGGCGTCGCCGCCGCCAAGCTCGACCGAGCCGTATGTGACGGTCTCGCCCGATAGCGGTGGGGAGGGCACGCGCGTGACCGTCACGGGTGGCGGCTTCCCGGCCAACCGGGCGGTACGTGTGCATCTGGCCGGTCTGGTGGGTGTGGCCGCGGCCGCCGAAAGCGAACCGCGCAGCTACGGCTCGACCACGACCGATGGCGACGGCAACTTCAGCCTGGCGTTCAACATGCCCGGAACGTGGTCCGGGGGCAGCACGATCGAAACCGGCAAGCTGTTGGTCACCGTGGCGACAACGGACTTCAGCGTGGTAGCAAGCGCCGAGTTCAACTACTTCGTGGACGCCGCTAATCCGGCCATCGACATCAACCCGGCGGCGGGCGGCGCGGGGACGCGCGTGACCGTGGGCGGAGCCGGCTTCCCGGCCCGCACGGCCTTGAACCTCTACCTGGCGACACTGGACCGCCAGGTCGGCCAAGGCGATGAGGAGATCTTTGCCTCCACTGTGACCGATCGCTTTGGCAACTACAGCATGGCCTTCACCTTGCCGCGGAGCTGGTCCGATGGGACGCCCGTCGGCACAGGGCGGCTGGCGGTGGTGGTAGCTAACAGCGACTTCAGCATCGTGGTCAGCGGAAGCTTTGACTACACGGCGGCGACCGCCGACCCGACGCCGACGGCGACCAACACGCCGGTGGCGTCGCCGACCACAGCGCGCACGCCGGCGGTGAGCGTCAGCCCCGGCTCCGGAAGCCCAGACACACGCGTAACGGTCAACGGCAGCGGCTATCCGAGCAATGTGACGGTCAACGCGATGTTGGCCAAGTTCGAGGGCGGCGGTGGCTATGCTGACGCCGCCGAACGCTATGCGACCACCACGACGGACGGCAACGGCGCGTTCAGTATGAGCTTCAAGATGCCGTCGCGCTGGCCCGATGGGTCGCGCATCGAGAGCGGCCGGATCCTGGTGGTCGTGGCGACCAATGACTTTGGCGCGGTGGCGAGCGCCGCGTTCCGGTTTGACGCGGTGAGCGCTTCCGGCGCGCAGCCGCTCGTTACGCCGACTGTGGAGCCGACGCTGACCGTCGAGGCGACTGTCGCACCGACCGTCACACCGACCGTCGCACCGACCGCAACTAAGAGGCCGGCGTCGACACCGACCGAAAAGCCCAGCGCGACGGACGAACCGACGGAAGCGGTCACCGAGGAACCGAGCGATACGCCGGTGCCGGCCACCGATACGCCGGAACCGCCGACGGACACACCGGAACCGCCGAGCGATACGCCGGTGCCGCCAACCGACACGCCGGAGCCGCCTACGGACACGCCGGTGCCGGCCACGGACACGCCGGAACCGCCGACCGATACGCCGGTGCCGCCTACGAACACACCGGAGCCGCCTACGAACACACCGGAGCCGCCTGCGGATACTGCGGATACACCGGAACCGCCAGCCGACACGCCGGAAGCGCCTGCGGATACTGCGGATACGCCCGAGCCGCCTGCGGACACACCGGAAG
>CAYJQA010000077.1:9598-13443 GCA_964372065.1 uncultured Litorilinea sp. | reverse complement strand
GTGCTACACAGAGCCGGAGCCGCCCCATGCGGAGATCTGCGACACCTACTATGACGTCAAGGCCGTGGTCACCACGTACTTCGACAATGTCTCGATCATGAGCCAAACGATCGAGGGTGGGGGCGGGTATCAGACCACTGACTGGTATGTGCATTATGGCGAACTGGAGCCGAACTGGACACAAGGTGAGAACTTCAAAGCGCAATTCGAGGCGCTCACCACGGTCGATGTGCCTTCGCCCGAGTTGGCGGCGCAGCGCGCAGAACTGCTCAACACGACGACCAACAAGCTGGAGACGGCGTTGGGCGGCTACCAACAAGAGATGTACGCGCGGATTCTCAACGAAATGACCAAAGGCTCCCTCGCGCCGTTGGCGGTCGAGGCCGCGGGCAGCAAGGCGTTGCTCGACAGCTTTGTCACCCTGGGGCTGCCGCGGGCCGCCGGCGACGATGAGTTCCTGCACGCCATGCTCTATGGCAACCAACAACTGGTGGACGACGGCCAGATCATGCAGTCGTACGCGCTCAGCCTCACCCAGCCGATCACCGGGACGGGGCTTCTGGTCAACCCCCGGCTGGTCATCGGGCAAGTGGCCGCTGAACGCAGCACGGCGTTCACAGGCATGGTCAACGAGTATCTGGACGCTATCACCGCGCAGACCCACAGTGAGCTGCCCGACTACATCGCCAACACGCGCCGCGCCCTTGACCTGACCATGCGCATCGTCCAATTGGATGTACCGGTAGGGCCAACGCCCACACCCCCCGGACCCACGCCGACGCCGCCAGGCCCAACGCCCACGCCGACACCGCCCACACCGGAGCCGTCGCCGTCGAATGTTCATCGGGGCCTGCTGCCCTTCCTCAACCGGTAGTCCCAACCGCCGATGCGGGGGTTGCCGCAGGGCAAGAAGTAGTTGCAAACGCGCTATTAGTCGCCGGCGCTGCCGGCAGAAACAGCCTGATCAAGGTCAGGCAGGGAGAGAACCAACATGATCAAGCACTATGTTCGTCAGATACACTTGGCAGCGTTCGCCTTACTGTTCGCCGGGTGCGCTGTTGTCGCACAGCCGGCGCCCCAAGCGCCGCAAGTCCCGGAAGCGCTGCTAGTTGCGCCGTCTGAGCAAGTGGCCGTCTCGCTGTTCGCCGAGGGTGTGCAGATCTACCAGTGCAAGCCGAACAAAGACGACGCCACGAAACTAGAGTGGTCCTTTGTAGCGCCGGAGGCCGTTCTATACGATAGCGCGCACAACGCGCAGGGGAAACACTACGCCGGCCCCACCTGGGAAGCCGACGACGGCAGCAAGGTGGTAGGGGAAGTCAAGGCGCGCGCCGATGCCCCGGCCGCCGATGCGATCCCGTGGCTGCTCCTCAATGCCAAATCAACGGAAGGCGCAGGCAAGTTCGGTTCTGTGACCAGCATTCAGCGGGTTGCGACCGCGGGTGGAAAAGCGCCCCAAGCAGGGTGTGACCAAGCCCATCAGGATGAGGAGGTGCGGGTGCCTTACACGGCGACCTATTACTTCTATACCACCCGGTGAGGAATACCGTAACGTAGCGGCCCGCAACACGAGTGCTGCACAGTAGCGGCGTTTGTCACTGATGTCGGTTGCAGCGAGTCGGTGTCATGCCGAGCGCGGCGAGGAATCTCTCGACAACGCGGATGCGTGGTTGGAGGGGTTCCTCGTCGCTTGGGAAGGCCCAGCGTGGTTGCCGCGAACTTCCCGCTCGCCGAAATCAGCACAATAAAAGTGGGCTACTTCGGGGGAGTAGCCCACCATTCGGGAGACCTTGGTAATGAGTTGAAGATGACCGTGCTGCTGTCATCTTCTGGTGTCATACTATAGACCAGGCGGAGCGGCGACGGAATAGACGGCCCACGCTTGGGCATAGACATTTGTCACGATCTGTCGCCAGCCCCTTGTCGTGACCCGCGGTGTCTGCTATTGTGGTAACTGCGGATTGCAGCATTTGCCACATAGTGAGGCGCACGATGGCGGATAGCATTCGGGTGGCGATCCTGGAAGACCATCCGGGGATGATCGAGGGCTACAAAGGCTACCTGCGGGACCAACCCGATATTCAGGTGGTTGCCACAGCCGCGTTTGGGGAAGAACTGCCGGCGCTCTTGGAGGACCACCACCCGATCCACCTGTTGATCCTCGATATTCAGGTGCCCACCTCCGAAACCAACGCCAGCCCCTACCCGATCCTCTACCTAATCCCCGATCTGTTGCAGCGCCACCCAGGTCTGAACGTCCTGGTGATCTCGATGCACAAGGAAAGCGCGCTCATCAAGGCCGTGATGGAGGCCGGGGCCAGCGGTTTTGTGCTCAAAGACGACCGGGATACGCTCAGCAAGTTCCCCTCCGTCGTGCGGACCGTCGCCGGCGGCGGGATCTACTTCAGCCGCGAAGCGCACCAGAACTTCTTGCATCCGGCGCGGGGTGTGCCGCGCCTCTCGCCCAGACAAGCTGAGGTTCTGTCCCTCTGCGCCGCCTATCCGGAAAAGACCACAGCCGAACTGGCGCACGTGCTGAACGTGGCCGACGCTACCGTGCGCAACACGCTCTCGCTGCTCTATCTGCGGCTGGAGGTGCGGGGGCGCGTGGCAGCCATCGCCAAAGCCAAGGAACTGGGTCTGCTGACGGAAGTCGAGCCTTATCCCCTCCCCCACGGCGACTTCCGAGCCGATGGTTCCTGATCTGATCGGGCAAACACTCACCAGACGCCGCGCCGCGGTATCCACCCGACCGCGGCCAACCTACCGGAGCGAAACCGCCGCGGTGTGCTGCGGCCGCCCGTGACGGTGCGCGCCTGTCCACCCCTCGACCGGCGTGCATGGCGGCGCTATCGCCTCCCCCGGCGCACAACCCATTCTAAACCGGTACGTTGACGGCCGCCAACAGGCCATGCACAGGAGCGATGATCGCGTCCAGCAGGCTCTGGATGGGTGCGGGGCGGGCCAGCGCGACCGTGTGCAGCACGGCCTCGGCTTGGGCGTGACGATCGAGAAGCTGGGCGACGGTATAGCTGATCCCGCCACAGCGGATCAGAATCTCCTGGGCCGCGGCCAGCGCCGCCGGGTCGGCGATCTGCGTCCGCAGTTGGCGGAAGCGCGCTTGTTCGGGGTGGCGCACATGCGCGGCGGCAGGCGTCCTTGCAGCCAGTCGGCATTGGCAGGCGTTTCCATCACGTCGTTCAGGTCATCGTGGAGCTGGACCATCTCGCCGTAGAGTCCCCCGACTTTCTCCAACCCCATCACCGTCGCCTCCGGCGCGCCGCCCAGCAGCCCGCCCAGGGCGAGCGCGGTCCCGAAGAAAGGTGAGCTTTTGGTACGCACCACACGCCAATAGCCCTCTTCGTCCTGCGGGTTCTGGCTGTCCCAGTACTGTCCCAGCGCCGTCATGAGCAACATGCGGTTGAGCCGTTCCTGCGCGGCGTGGACGACGGCGGGCGCTGCGCCGCTGCGCGCCAGGGCTTCCAGCCCGGCGGCCTGGAGCGCACCCGCCAGGTTGGCGGTGGCCGGGCTGCCCAAGCGGTGGTGCTGCCCCTTCGGGTCGGCATCCAGCATGTCGTCGACCAGGACAATTGCCAAGAAGTGGCAGACCATCGCCGCCACGGCAGGCACGGCCAGGTGCGGGTCATCGGCCACAGCTGCGCCCGCGGGGGCCGGGAGTCGCCAGTGACCCTGCGGCCGCGCCAGCGTTTGCCGGAGAAGGTAATTCATCTCCTCCCACTCTTGGACAATGGGAAGGGACGCAAGATAATCGGCAGTTGCGGTATTCAGATCCATGTTCGGGGCCTCCTTGGATTGTCAGTAGGTCGTGGAGCCTGGTCCAACGC
>CAYJQA010000077.1:4158-9588 GCA_964372065.1 uncultured Litorilinea sp. | reverse complement strand
CCCCCCCCCCCCCCCCCCCCCCACCACGACACGTTACCAGCCGTTCCAGGTGAAGCTGGCAGACACCAGCTTGATCTGGCTGCGGTCCAAACCCGTCAACTGCGCGAGGCCGGCCAGGAGTGCGTCATCCTGAGTCGCCGCCGCCATGAGCCGTGCATAGAACGTTTCCATCGGTTTCCTCCAAAGGTGAACATTGTGCGTCAATAAGCAGCCTGTCACGTTGAGCCGGGAGGCGCGATCCTTGATTGTGCCGTGCACTTTGCGATCAAGGTGTCTCCCGCTACACTTGGGATTACATGTGAACTCACCTCCTTCCATGCTCGCGGTGAGCAGCCATCGAAGATTGGGGCGCTATGCGGATTCGGCTACGGCCCTGGCTACCTAGCCTGGAATACGTCATACCCTGGTTGGCCCTCCTCGTGCTGGCCTACTACGTTTTTCTGGAAGTCTTTGCCGCGCCATACATCGGCTTCAACTTCGTCCCCAGCAGCGCGATCGTCAACGATGTCTATGTCCCACAGGCCGCCTTCGCCGTGGGCGACGAGCTGCTGACGGTGGGGCAAGTGGACATGGCCGCATGGCGGGACCATCTGCGTATGCCATTGTTCCCGTCCCTCCAGGCCGGTGACCATCTCGCACTCCAGGTCCGCCACGCGGGCGAGATCAGTGAAGTGGACTGGGTGGTGCCGGGGCGTACGTGGCGCGAGTTGTACGCGCGTCTGGTCAATACCTGGCTGTTGGGCTTGGCGTTTTGGGTGGCCGGAGCCGCGACCCTGCTGCTGGTGCGCCCCAAGGACCGGCAATACTGGCTCTTTGCCGCCTTCTTTCTGCTGACAGCCCTCTGGCTGGTCGCCGGCAACACCAACCGTTGGGGGCATGGGGAAAGCCGTATTGTCTTTCGCATGTTGGTCTGGCTCTCCCTCCCGGTGCTGCTGCACGTCCACTGGATCTTCCCGAAGCCGTTGGCGCGCCTGCCGGGGCCGGTCTATTGGGCGGGCTATGTGGCGAGCGCCGTACTGGCAGCTTTGCAGTGGCTGGAATGGATGCCTCCTGACGTCTATGGCAGCGCCTTTGCGCTCATCCTTGCCATCTGTCTGGTGCTGCTTATCGTCCACTATATGCGACAACCGTATGCCCGGCGCGAGTTGCGGCTCCTCCTGGCGGCCTATCTGTTGGCCTTCGTGCCGTTGATCACCCTGAGCGCCCTGACCGCCCAGGGGCTTACCGACGAGAGTACGGCGGCGGCGCTGCTGTTTCTGCCGCTCCTGCCGGGCGCCTATTTCTATGCGGTCTTCCGCCATCGCTTGGGCGGGGCCGAGCTGCGCGCCAACCGGCTGGTCGCGGTCTATCTCTTTTTGGCGCTGCTGGGCGCCCTCACCGCCCTGGTCGCCGGGCTGACGGAGCTGCTGCCTGCCTTTCCCGGCGAGAGGATTCTGGTCGACATCGTCATTGCGTTGGCCGCGGCCGTGGCGGTCCTCTATGCGTTCCCGCCCTTTGCGCGCTGGGTGGAGCGCCGCCTGCTCGCCATGCCCTTGCCGCCGGAGGACCTGCTCGCCGCCTACATCGCCCGCATCAGCACGAGCCTGACCCAGAACAGCCTCACAACGCTGCTCCGCAAGGAGGTGCTGCCCACGCTCCTGGTGCGCCAGTCGGCGCTGTTCGCCGTCGAAGGGGAACAACTCGTGCCGCTCTATGCGGATGGGATCACGCCGGAACCAGCCACGCTGACGCCCCTGCTCCCGGTCCTGGCACAGGGCCAGGTCTACCAAGCGCCGGCCGGGGCGTCCGGCCCATCCCCGTGGGTGCGGGTCGGGCTGCCGCTCCGGTTTGACGGCAAGCTGATCGGCATGTGGCTCTTGGGCCGTCGCGACCCGGACGACTATTACGGCCAGGCCGAGGTCCTCACGCTCCAGAGCATGGCCGCCCAGACCGCCATTGCCCTGATCAACATCGAGCAATCCATGCGTCTGCAAGCGCTCTACAAGGCCAATGTAGTGCGCCACGAGACGGAACGCCGGCAGTTGGCCTATCAACTGCACGATGAGATTCTGACGCATGTTGCCCTCCTGTATAACAACCTCGACGCGGCCGCGGTGACGCCGGTCGTGCAAGACGCCTATGAACAGCTCAAGTCCCAAGTGCGCCAGATGATCTCCCGCCTGCGCCCCCCCATGCTCGATTATGGCTTGCCGGCCGCCCTTGACGCCCTAGTCGAAGACCTGGAACAGCGCGCCGGCGACACCGTGCAGATTGTCCTGGATGTGTCCGGGAAACAGGTCCGTCATCCACCCGAGTTGGAAGAGCAACTCTTCCGCATTGTCCAGCAGGCCTGTGAAAACGCCTTGGCGCACGCTCAGCCCGCAACCCTTTGCATCCGTGGCGTCATCACCGCCGAGCAGGTCCAATTGGGGGTTGACGACGACGGGATCGGCTTCTATGCCGGCGTGCTCCGCTCATTGCCCCAACTGCTGGCCGACGAGCATTTTGGTCTCGTCAGCATGGTCGAACGGGCGGAAAGCATGGGCGTGGAGCTCACCATCGATTCCACACCCGGCCGCGGCACGGTCGTGCAGGTCACATGGCCGGCGTCCGCAGCCGCCTAGACCCCGTGCTCGCTTAGTTACAGCCTAGCAGCCCGTTGTTGCAGGTGCTGCACAAATGCTTGCGGCCTGCGCAACAAGATTCATTGCCCAGGCCGCAGATGATCCGTACGTCTACCTGCATCGGTGGGCGACGAGGGATTGTCGGGTGACGGCCGGAGGGACGGTCACGATCGATTGGCGGCGTAACTGGTCTCGTGTAGTATGATCAGCGTGTCGCGCGCCGCCCTGTCCTCAGGGTCACAGCGGCGTCACTCCGGTTGGTCAACCTGACCGCGCGTGGTCATGGGAGTCATGGCTGACGACCGTCGTTCGGCCTATCCAGCTACTTCCCTTCTCAGAGCAATTGCACCTCAATCGAAACCGGAAGTGTGAAGATGAAGATCACCGCAGTCCGCGTCTTTGAATTGCACGGCTCCGCACGCAGTGGTCAGGCGTTATACGAGACTGCCCGGGACGGTCTGGCTCCGGGTCAGGTGACGGATCATCACCTGACCGTCACCCAGGTCGAAACGGATGAAGGCATCAGTGGGTTGGCGCTGGGCGGCTCCGGCGATGTGAAGGCCTTGGGGCAAAAGCTCATCGGCGCAGACCCGATGGCAGTGGAATACTTATGGGAGGAGCTATTTACCGGTGGCTATCCCCACACGCGCCATCTTCCCGCCCTGTCTATCCTCGACTTGGCCTTGTGGGACATCATCGGTCGCGCCAAACAGGAGCCGGTCTACCGCTTGCTCGGTGGACCTTGCCAAGCGCGCATACGGGCGTATGCCGCCCTGTTGGGGTTTTCCACGGAGCCGGCGCGCGCCGCGGAACGGTCGGTGGAATGGGTGGAGAAGGGATTTTCCGGCCTCAAGTGGTATTTGCCCTGCAGCGAAGCCGACGGGGAAGATGGGTTGCGCCAGAACGAAGCGCTCGTCAAGGCCGTGCGGACCGCCGTGGGCGACCACATTGACCTGATGTTCGACTGCATTCTCGCCAACTCGTCGGGCAACTCACTGCTCTACGCCATCAAGCTGGCGCGCCGCCTTGAGCCGTACCGCCTTACCTGGTTGGAGGAGCCGCTGAATCCGGAGGACCTGGAAGCCTATACCCGGCTGGCCCAAGCCACCACCATACCGCTGGCCTTTGGCGAGCGTCTCGTGACCCGCTGGCAGTTGAAACAGGCAATCGATTGTGGCGCGGCGGCGGTGCATCAACCCGAATTGGCTGCGACCGGCGGCCTCACCGAAATGCGCAAGATCGCCGCGCTGCTCTCAGTGTACGGCTTGCCCCTGATACCCCACGCCAACGAAACCAGCCGCAATGCCATCCACCTGCTCTTTGCCCAGCCGGCGCGCATCGCGCCGCTCGCCGAATGGGGCATCAAGATCAACCACAATTTCCAGCACTTCTTCAAGGATTTCTATGAACCCGTAAACGGCTATTTCGAGCCGCCGGCGGGGACCGGGTTTGGCTATGCGATTGACCCGGACAAGGTCATCAGCCGCACGGAGTTGTAATCTCTACGAAGGACGGCGTGGCGACGAAACCGCCCCATAGGCCCATACTGCCACACTTGCGCCGCTGCCGGCGCGCAAGTGTGGCAGTGTCTTTGGCGGGCTAACCTCGCATGGGCGGCCAGGCCGGCGGCAGGAAGTAGACGGGGCGGACCCTACGCCGGTTACCTGCGCCAGCGATCCACCAGACCGGGCAGCGCGGGGAACGGCGCGTGCGGTTCGGTCTGATACCAATAGGCCACGGAGCTGATGTCGTCGGTGAGCGGCTGGAACTTGCCGTTGGGCCACCACCCCAACGCCTGCATTGTCACCCGCAGGTCCGCGCGGAACCGGATCGGGTCGGGCACATGCCAGCGGTACAGCCCATGCAGCGGGACATCCCCCGCCACCTTGCGCCAGAAGGGGTAGCCCAGGAAGGCGGTCGAGAAGGTATCCTGAAAGGCAAAGGCCCCGCCGAAATAGTCCTCCGTGCCCGTGCCGCAGATAGTGGGATAGCGGCCGTCGCCGTCCAGGTAGAACTTGATCTCGCCCTCCCCCCACCAGCCGTTGGAGAGTTGGTTCCAGCCCATCACCGTGCCCACATATTGGCCCTGTCCCCGCACACCGTCCAGGATGGTGTGTTCGGGATTCGCGCGAGTGGTCATGCTGCGCCGGTACTGGGCATGGAAATACGCCGCCGCGTCCGGGACCTCGGTGAGCGAATAGGCAATCTGGTAGAAGATGCGGGCGCGCGGGATCTCTTCCTGGTACTGGTTCTCCAGGGTGATCCGGGCGCGCTTGCGAAAGGGCATGGCCCAATAGCAGTTGTAGCCGCCGGTCGGGTTCACCGCCACGGGGAGCGAGTTCACGTGATAATAGTAGCCAAAGACATTGGCGAAGAAGTCGCCCAGCGGCACTTCGACGGACGGCGTCTCCTCATCATCCCAGTACATGCGGAGCACGCACGCGCGGATCTGCTCCGGCGCGACGGTGATCCAGATGTGCTGGATGACGCCGGGGCCTTGGATATCGGCCAGCGTGATGGTCGAAGCAGGCTCCAAGAAGATACGCGGACGCACCTTCCAGCCTTCGCCCAGCCACGCGGCGGCGTGATTCTCGTCAGGGGGCAGGGCGCGGGCCCCACCGCCCACACTCCCGTCCGGGTTTTCGGGCGAGATGGAGCGGGTCACGGCGCTGCTCACAAGCGCAAGATTGCCAAGACCAAACATCCCATCAGACGGACCAAACATCCTAACCTCCCACGTGAATGGTTAGCGTGGCGGGCGTCGAGCCGTCTAGCAGGGACGCTCGGCGGGTCACGCGTCGACTCGCACGGTTGCCCAAGTGCGATC
>CAYJQA010000077.1:3099-4148 GCA_964372065.1 uncultured Litorilinea sp. | reverse complement strand
TGCGGTTCCTATGCAAACTGACAACTCGCCCAATGGCCTGGTGTTGTCGCCGCTCAAGGTAGCGTCTTTGCTACCGGCAGCGCGCAGGCAGGCGACACCCCACGGCGGGTCGGACGGGGCCAGTTCGAGCGTGTGCGGAACAACCTTCACTATAGCACGCCGGCTCCTGTTTGGTTGCGCCGCGCCCCACCCGTCGATCTTGCCGGGCAGCCGCGCCTTTGGGGCAGCAAAAAGCCCTCAAACGAGGGCTTGGCGGGGTGAACATGTAGGGAATGCTGCGCTCGTGGGGCGAATATGCCTCACCGCCCCAGGGGGCGTCATGCACGTGCGGCGCTAGAGCGAGAGATAGTCGGCGGCGCCCTGAGCATCGAACGTATCCGCCGCTCCCCCCATCACAATCGCGCCTGTCTCCATCACATAGAACGAAGTGCCGACGCTCAGGGCGAACTGGAGAAACTGCTCGACCAGCAGGATGGTCATGGCGCTGGTCCGGTGTAGATTGCGGATCAGTTCTTCGATCTCGGCCATGATCGAGGGCTGAATCCCCTCGGTCGGCTCGTCCAGCAGCAGCAGTTTGGGCCGCCGCACCAGCACGCGCGCAAAGGCCAATTGCTGCTGTTGTCCACCGCTCAAAGCGCCGGCCGCCCGCTGATGAAACTGCTTGAGCATGGGAAACAGCTCGAACACCTCGTCCAGCGCCGTCCGGTCGACGCGGCGCTCCGGCACGGCCTCAAAACCCATGAGCAGATTCTCATAGACGGTCAGATGCGGAAAGATACCGCGCCCTTGGGGCACATACCCGATCCCGGCCCGCGCCCGCTGGCTGGTCGACCAGTGGGTGATCTCGTGGCCGCCAAAGAAGAGATGGCCTTGCGTGGGCCGCAACAGCCCCATGATGCTCTTGATGAGCGTGGTCTTGCCGACGCCGTTGCGCCCCATGAGGCAGACCACGTGCCCAGCCGGCACCTCCAGGGTAACGTCCTGGACGACCGGGCTTTCGGCATAACCCACATGGAGCGATTCGACTGCGAGTAAAGGTGACGCGTGCA
>CAYJQA010000077.1:0-3089 GCA_964372065.1 uncultured Litorilinea sp. | reverse complement strand
CGCGTCCAACCAAACCCTCTTTTTGCCCGCGACCGGACAGTGGGCGCGCCGTCCGGTCGCTGTAGGTGGGCGCTTTAGTGTTGGGCGGCGGCATAGCGGCCCAAGTAGACCTCGATCACGCGCGGGTCAGACTGCACCTCCTGCACCGCGCCCTGGCAAAGCAGCTTGCCCATGTGCAAAACCGTGACGGTGCTGGCAAAGTTGCGCATGAACTCCATGTCATGCTCCACCACCAAGATCGAGCATTCGCGAGCGATGTTCTGGAGAATCGCGCCGGACCGGTTGCGTTCCTGGCGCGTCATCCCGGCGACCGGTTCATCGAGGAGGAGCAGCTTTGGCCTTTGCACCAACAACATACCGATCTCCAGCCACTGTTTTTCGCCATGCGCCAGGATGCTGGCGCGCACGTGGGCGCGCCCGGCTAGGCCGATCAGTTCCAGGGTGGCCTCAATGCGCTGCCGCTGTTCGGCCCGCGGCAGGGCGAGCAACGCCCACGGGTGCTCCTGAAAGCCGACCGCCGTCTCCAGGTTCTCGTAGACGGTCAGGCTGCTAAAGACCGTGGGCGTCTGAAACTTCCGCCCGATCCCCCGGCGGACCAACTCATGCTCTCCGGTGCGCAGCACGTCCAGACCGCCGGCAAACCGCACGCTCCCCTGCGTGGGGCGCACCTTGCCGGTCAAGACGTCGAGCAGGGTCGTCTTGCCCGCCCCATTAGGCCCAATCACAAAGCGCAGTTCGCCCGCCTGCATGGAGAAGTCCAGGCCGTCCAGCGCCTTGAAGCCTGCGAAGCTTACGGTTACCCCGCGCACATCGATCAGGGGCGGACCGGCGCTAGGCGCGGCGGGCGGCGTGGCCTGCATGACCGCATCAGGCATCATCTTACGAACCTCCTTCGGCGCGCGACGGCTGGATGGGGACGACCGGATCGCTCAGCGCCGGCTCTTGACTGCGCCGAGGCCGGACCGCCGGCGCGGCTGTGCGGCGGGTGCGGCCAGGCAGCGCCTGCAGCGCGCCGACCACGCCTTGGGGGAAGAGCATGACGCTCCCGATAAAGAGCGCGCCCTGGAAGTATTGCCAGATGTTCGGGTAGGATTCGCTCAAGAAGCTGCGACCGTAGCTCACCAGCAGCGCGCCCACGATGGCTCCCATCAGGGTGCCGCGCCCCCCCACAGCCACCCAGATCACCATCTCAATCGAGGGAACCACGCCCATGCCGGACGGCGAGATGATGCCGACCTGGGGGACATAGAGGATGCCCGCCAACGCGGCAATGGCGGCCGACAAGGCAAAGACGCAGCCCTTGACGGTGATGGGGTTGTAGCCCAGAAAGCGCACCCGCGCCTCATTGTCACGCACGGCCACCAACACGCGTCCGAAGCGGGACTGGACGATCCGCCGGCAGAGCAGGTAGGTGAGCGCGAGACATACCACGGTCGCGAGATAGAAGCCAAGCTGCACCGGTGGACTGAGCAGGGATTGGCCGAAAAGCTTGGCGCTGCCCAGATTGGTGATGCCGTTCGTGCCGCCGGTATAGGCCTGCTGGCCGATGAACCAGATGCTGACCAGCAGGGTGAGCGCTTGGGTGATGATCGAGAAATAGACGCCTTGGACGCGGCTGCGAAAGATGAGATAGCCCAGCGCCCCGGCGCTGGCCGCCGGGACAAGAATCGCGGCCGCCAAGGCAAAGACGGGCGAGGCAAACGGCGCCCAAAACCAGGGCAGTTCCTTCAGCCCGCTCCAGAACATGAAGTCCGGCAGTTTCCCGCCCGACACCTGGAGCTTGAGAAACATGGCAAAGCCATAGCCGCCCAGTACGAAAAAGAGGCCCTGCCCCAGGCTCAACATACCGCCATAGCCCCAGATCAAGTCCAGGCCCAGCGCGATCAGGGCATACGTCAAGAACTTGCCCAGTTGATTCAGGCGAAAATCGGACAGGAACAAGGGGGCCAGCAGGAGCAGCACCAGCAGCGCAGCGGGTCCCCACCGGCGCACTTGGCCGGAGATTCGAGCAAGCATGGCACACTCCCTTAGCGAGTCTGGAGCGCCGCCAACCCGGCGGGCCGCCATTGGAGAAAGGCGATGATGAGGAGGAGCACCAGCACCTTGCCGACGGTCGCCGTGGTGCCCAGCTCCAGGAGGGTATTGGTGATCCCCACCAGGAACGCGGCCAGCACGGCCCCCGGCAGGCTGCCGACGCCGCCCAACACCACAACCATGAAGGCATCCACGATATAGTACGTGCCCAGGGCGGGACCAATCGGGCCAATCAACGCCAGCGCGCACCCGGCCACCCCCGCCAACCCGGTGCCCAAGCCGAAGGTCACGGCATCGACCTGGCGCGAACGTACACCCAGACACGAAGCCATCTCGCGATTCTGCATGACCGCGCGCAACCGCCGTCCGCTGGCCGTACGGTAAAGGTGGAGGTAGACGAAGATCACGGCGATCACGACCATCGCGATGATGAAGATGCGCTTGTACGGCAGGAGCAGCCCTGCGCCGATGTCCACGCCGCCGTTGAGCCAGAACGGGCTGGATACGTTGACATTGGGTACGCCGAAGATGCTGCGGGCCGCCTGTTGCAGCACCAGCGCCACACCCCACGTCGCCAGCAGCGTGTCCAGCGGCCGCCCATAGAGCCGCCGGATGAGGGTCATCTCCATGACAACGCCGAGCATGGCGGCAACGAGAAACGCGGCCGGAATCGCCAACACATACCACATGCCCAGTTCCACGCCGCCAAGGGACGGCGCTAGCCGGCTCTGAAAGACATAGGCCACATAGGCGCCGATCATAATGAACTCGCCGTGGGCCATATTGATCACGCCCATCAAGCCAAAGGCAAAGGCCAGTCCCAGCGATACCATCAACAGGATCGAGCCGAGACTTAGGCCGTTAAAGATCTGCAGAAGCGCCGCGTCCATCTAGATTCCCTTTCCTCGCCTACTCCCCGCTGCTCGGCAATACCCAGCCGGCCTGCCCTGTGGCAAGCCGGCTGGGGCCGCATTCATGATCTGCGGCGCACCCACCAGGTGCGCGGTTGGACCGGCTACTGCGCCATGCCCTCGGCGAGACCCTCAGCCCATTCG
>CAYJQA010000076.1:0-13444 GCA_964372065.1 uncultured Litorilinea sp. | reverse complement strand
GGCATGATGTACGCCGACTTGCCAGCGCTGGGCACGGAAGCCGCCAAGCGCGTGTCCGAGACGACCTTCTATGCCATGTACACGCCGCTTTCGGCCGCGTTTGTCGCGGCGCAGGAACGGGGCGAGATTCGCGCTGTCTTTCCGGCGCTGTTGGCCGGCTACTTTATCTCGCTGATGGACGGCATCACCTTTAGCCTGACGCAGCAGACGCAGGTGCCGCGGTCGCTCATGGCGGAAGAAGCCATCGCCCTCATGCTGGATGGACTGCGACCGCGCGCCGGTGAGTAGGTGGGTTGGAGTGACGCAGGGTGTGTAGTCCAATGGCGAACGATTTGTCATGACCCTAGGGAAGCCGGTACATGCGTAACAGCCGTTTGGGTGCAATCTTTTTGGTCGTGTTTGTGGACCTGGTCGGCTTCGGGCTGATCCTGCCGCTGCTGCCGTTCTACGCCGAGGCGTATGGCGCCAGCGCGTGGGTCGTGGGGCTGCTGGTGGCGTCATATGCCGCCGCGCAGTTCTTGGGATCGCCGCTGCTTGGGCGGCTGTCCGACCGCTACGGTCGCCGCCCGGTCCTGCTGGTCAGCATCCTGGGCACGGCGCTCGGCTTCGTCCTCCTGGGCGTGGCCGACCCGCTGGGCAGGGCGCTGGCGACCCTCTTCACCGGCGCAGATAGCGGGGCGGCCGGCGGCTTTGTCTTGGCGATTCTATTCGCCGCGCGCATCTTGGACGGCCTGACCGGCGGCAATATTTCGGTGGCGCAAGCGTATATCGCCGACGTGACCGACGAAAGCAACCGCGCCAAGGGGCTTGGTATCATCGGCGCGGCCTTTGGTCTGGGGTTCATCATTGGTCCGGCGGCCGGTGGGTTGTTGAGTAACCTGGGCTTTGCGGCCCCGGCTTGGGTCGCGGCGGTGCTGGCGACGACCAACATGGCCGGCGTGTATTACCTGCTGCCCGAATCGCTGACCCCGGAGCGCCAAGCGGAGATGGCCCGGCAGCCGCGCACGCGCTTTAGCCGCGCCGCGCTGGTTGCGGCGTTCAAGCGGCCGCAGGTCGGATCGCTGCTGCATGTGCGCTTCTTCTTCGGCTTGGCGTTCGCCATGTTCCAATCCATCTTTGCGCTGTATGCGGCCGGTAGCCCGCTCAATCTTTCGGTGCGGGGGACTGGGTTTGTGTTGACCTATGTGGGTCTGCTGGCGGTGCTCGTGCAAGGTTTTGCCATTGGCAAGCTGACGAAACGCTTTGGCGAAGTGAGCCTAACGATCACGGCGGCGATATTGATGACGCTCGGCCTCTTCGCCTGGGGCGTCACGCCGAATATCGGGTGGCTGCTGGTGATTCTGGCCCCGCTGGCGGCGGGCGGCGGCATTCTCACCACGGTCATCAATAGCCTGATCACCAAGTCGGTCCACGGCGACGAGGTCGGCGGGGCGCTGGGGTTGGCGGCGTCGTTGGAGAGCATGACGCGCGTGATTGCGCCGTCGTTGGGCGGCTATCTGCTGGGGCAGTTTGGCGCGATTGGGCCGTCGCTCTTTGCGGGCATGGTGATGTTGTGGGTGACAGCATTTGTCTGGCGGCGTATCGTGCGGGGCGTACCGGCGCAGCCAGCGGAGTCAGGCGCGCCCTGGGCGTCCGAAGCGCAATAGGCCGACTTGCCAGGTGAAAGTGATACAGGTGCAGGATGTGGTCAATGGCGATCTATTTGGCGTTTAGGGAAATCTGGCACAGTCGGGGGCGCTATCTCCTGATCAGTGGGGTCGTGGCGCTGATCACGACGTTGGTTCTCTTTATCGCCGCGCTGGGCGAAGGGCTGGGGGCCGGCAACCGGGAGTATCTCGAGAAGCTCGACGCCGAGTTGGTGGCCTACCAGGCGAAGATCGATCTGAATATCGCGGCCAGCCGACTGGGGCGCTCCAAGCTGACGCAGATACGCCGCGTGGAAGGTGTGGCTGCGGTCGGGCAGGTCGGCGCCACGACGACCGGTCTGATCGTCCCCGGCCAGGCGGAGCCGCTGAACATCTCGCTCGTGGGTGTAGAACCGGGCGCTCCCGGCGAACCGCCCGTCAAAGAGGGACGCCAGTTGGGCCGGTCGCGCGCCAGTGAGGTAATCATCGAAAGGCGGATCGTCGAGCGCACGGGGCTGCGTTTGGGCGACACGCTGGTGATCAAGTCGATCCAGGGCACGCAGGAGGAGCTTTTTAGCCTGGAGATTGTGGGCGTCAGCGACGGTCGCGGGCTGTTCCTGTTGCCTACGATATTTGTGCCGTACCTGACGTGGGACCAGGTAAAGCCAGGCACGGGCAACGAGAGCAGCCGCGAGTTCATCTCCAACTTGATCGCGGTGCGGCTGGAGGACCCAGCGGCGTGGGAGACGATGGCCCAGCGGATCGAGGAGCAAGTCGGCGATGTGGAGGTGGTCGACCGCACGACGGCGTATGAGGCGACTCCCGGCTACACGGCCCAAAAGAGCACGCTCGACACGCAGCAGTTCTTTACGTTCTTTATCGGCATTCTGGTCGTGGGTGGCTTTTTCCAGATTCAGACGCTGCAGAAGGTCGCGCTGATCGGCATGCTCAAGGCGGTTGGCATCTCAACCGCGACAATCGCCCTCGCGTCCATCACGCAGATTGTCGCGGTCAATGCGCTGGGGGTGGCCATCGGCGCGATCGGCTCGTTGCTGCTGTCGCTCACGTTCCCGCCATCGCTGCCGATCATCTTCACCGGCCAGTCGCTGATTTTGACGGTGAGCGCCCTGCTCCTGATCGGCCCGCTGGGGGGGATCGTTTCTGTGTTTGTTCTGTCGCGCGTGGAGCCGTTGACGGCCCTGGGGCTGGCCCAGTAGGAGGCATGTTGAACGAGGCGTTACAGGCGGCCGAGGTCCTCAAGGAATACGGCGAGGGCGCGAACCGTGTGGTGGCCGTGGATCATGTCAGCTTCACGATTGCGTCGGGCGAGTTTGTGGCCCTGGTCGGCCCCAGCGGTTCGGGCAAGACGAGTATGCTGGCCATGCTGGCCGGGCTGCTGCACCCGACCGCCGGCGAAATTTGCATCGACGGGCATCGTCTCAACGACATGACCGAGGCGGAACGGACGCGCTTTCGTGGGCGGGCGATCGGCTTTGCGTTTCAGAGCAACAACTTGGTCCCCTATCTCAATGCGCTGGAGAACGTGGAACTGATGCTGCGGTTGAACGGCAAGCTCAACCGGGCGGGCGCGGAGCGGGCCCGCGAGATACTGGTGCGCCTGGGATTGGGCGATCGGCTGCGCAACTACCCGGGGCAGCTTTCCGGCGGGCAGCAACAGCGGGTCGCCATTGCGCGCTCCCTCATCCACGAGCCGGAGGTTGTGCTGGCCGATGAGCCGACCGCCAGCCTGGACACCGAGCGCGCCTTCCAGGTCGTGAAGACGCTCGCCGATCTCATACACGAACAGGGGCGGGCGGGCATGATGGTGACCCACGACCTGCGCATGGTCCGCTATGTCGACCGTGTAATCCAGATGGTGGACGGCAAGATCAGTCGCATGATCACGGAACGCGCCGAGATCGACGAGATGGCGCGCACGGCCGTGCACTAGGCGGCGAGGATCGGTCACAACGACAGCGCAGGAGGCACGCCCCCTGCGCTGTTTTCATGCGATGTGGAAAACTGACCGGCTAGAAACCGGCCTCCTTATTGACCTGGTTGCGCAGCGGCAGGCGATTCTCCAAGAAGCGCGCCAGGTTCTCACCGAAAATGTTGAGGATGTATTGGCCTTCGAGCTGCGTGCCGCCGGCGATGTGGGGCGCGAGGATCACGTTTTCCATATCCCACAGCGGGTTGTCGGCGGGGAGCGGCTCGGGCTTGGTCACATCCAACAGCGCGGCTGCGATCTGCTTGTTTTGCAGGGCCGCGATGAGTGCATCCTGATCGACGATGCCGCCGCGCGACATGGGCACGAGTACCGCCGTGGGCTTCATCTTGGCGATCTGGGCCGCGCCGATCATGCCGTCGGTCTCGGCGGTGTACGGGACCATGACGCCTACGTAGTCGGACTGGGCCAGCAGGTCATCCAGGCGGGCGAGGCCCCACAACTCCTCCACCGTGTCGGGCTTCTTGCTGGGGAACATGTCCACGGCGATGATGCGCATGTCAAACGCATGGGCACGTTTGGCGACGGCGCGGCCAATCTGGCCCAAGCCGATGATGCCCAGGATGCTGCCGGTCAACTCCACCATGTTGGCGCGAATCTTGGGCGCGTCCCAAATGTGTTGGGCCTGGTTGAGAATGGACGGGCGCAGGCCACGCGTATAGGCGAGGATCATGGCCAGCGTGCTGTCGGCCACGCAGGCGGCGTGTGTGCCGCTGGCGCTGGTGAGAAGGACATCCCCGGCTTTGAGTTCGGCGATGTCGAGGAAGTAATTGACGCCGGAACTGGGCGACTGGATCCACTTGAGCTTTGTGGCGGCCAGGAACGCGTCCCGGTTCAGCCAACCGACGTAGATGTCAGCGTCCGCAATGGCGGCGGTGAGTCGGGCGGGGTCCGGTTCGTGTACGAATTGAATCTGCGGATATTGGGCGCGCAGCGCCGGTAGGCCCTGCTCCAGGCCCATTGGGTTTCTGCCCACCAAGACCTTCATGGGGATTGCTCCTTACGGCTAATGGTTCATACCGCGGAACCGCGGCAGAATAGGATGCTTCCTTCCTATTCTACCGCAGTTCGTGGTACAAGCCCGTTTTGCGGGTGGTGTGCAATATTGATCAGCCGACGCGCACTTCGATCCCGGTGTCGGCGGCGACCGCGGCCAGGGTCGCCATGAGTTCGGACGGGGGCGTCTTCAGATCGGAGGCGCGATAGTCGAGATCCAGGCTGCGATACTTGCTGGTCGCCATGGGGTGAAAGGGCAGCAGTTCGTAGTAGAGTAGATTGGGCAGATGGGCGGCAAAGCCCGCGATGGCGGCGATGGCCGCCACGTTGTCGTTGACGCCGGGAATGACGGGCGTGCGCACGATCATGGGCTGTCTCTGCGTGCCAAGCCGCTTGGCGTTCTCCAGGATACGAGCATTGGGCACGCCGGTGACCTCCTGGTGGATGTCCGAGTCCATGTGCTTGATGTCCATCATCACCAGGTCCAAGCGCGATAGGATGGTTTCCAGGCGCGACCAGGGCATGTTAGCCGCCGTTTCGATGGCGGTGCTGACACCCTCGGCCTGGCAGCGATCCAGCACCGCGCAGGAGAACTCAAGCTGGAGTAGCGGTTCACCGCCGGAGAGCGTGACGCCGCCGCCGGACGAACGATAGAAGGCGGCGTCCTCCATCACCTCCGCCATGACCTGATCCACTGAGACCCGTGTGCCTACCTTCACGAGGGTATTGGTGAAGCACTCCGCCACGCATTTGCCGCACGCGACACATAGATCGCGGCAGTAGATGTGGATGCCCTCCGTCGTGAAGAGGTGGGCGTGATGCTCACATGCCTGGGCACACGCTTCACAGCCGATGCAGCGTTCCGGGAAGAACTGAATCTCCGGATACGGTCGCATGTCCTCGGGGTTGTGGCACCAGAAGCAGCGCAGGTTACAGCCCTTCAGAAAGACCGTGCTGCGGAAGCCCCGTCCATCGTGGATGGAGAAGCGCTGAATATTGGTGATCAAACCCTCTATGACAGGCGTCTCATTCATGAGGTTCAGCCCTCGGCGATGATGCGGTCGACGACAATCTGGCGGAATTCGGGCGATAGGCTGGCGAAGTAGGCGCTGAAGCCCGTGACGCGGACGATCAAGTCCGGATGGGTCGAGGGGTCACGATGCGCCTCCAGCACCTTCGCCTTATCCAGCACATTCAGGTTGATCTGGGTGCCGCCCAGGTCGAAGTGCGTGCGGATCAGGTTGCCGACTTTCGCCATGCTGTCTTGGGTGCGCGACAGGCCAGGGTCAAGTTCCAACTGCATAGGTGCGGTATTGCCGAGCGAAGGCTGGACCGAGGCGATGGCGACGGCCAGCGCCGTGGTGGCGCCGTCCTCGCGGAAGCCGGGGCTGGGGTTGCTGCCATGCGCGATCGGCTCACCGGCGCGACGGCCTTCCGGCGTGGCGCCCAGCTTCTTGCCCATCTCGATGGTCTTAGCCCACGAGAAGATACCGGGGGTGAGTTTGTACCCGTTGGTGGGTTCTTCATGCACGAGGCGGGTGAAGGTGGCACTCACGCGCTGCGCCCAGTAGTCGCCCCGGGTTTGGCCTGCGCCATAGCGGGGGACGCGCTTCATCATCAGGCGGGCGCGCTCACCTTCGGGGCCTTCCCAGTTGGTGTCGAGGAAGTGCAGCAATTGCTGCCAGGTCATGCGCTGCTCTTTTTCGATGCGCTGCTCGATCGCCGCGAACGAGTCGGCCGCGTTAGCCAGGGCCGCGCCGTCGACGCCGATGTTGTAGTATTCGACGCCGCCGTGCGACGCATCGAGGCCCTTTTCGACCGGTCCATAGCACAGGAGGTCAAGGACCAGTTCCGGGAACACCTCGTGCATGTGCTCGAGATGGAGGGCTACGCCTTCGTTGATCACGCGGACGGCGCGGCCCAGGTGTTTCTCAAAGCGGTTCCACAACTCGGTGAGGCTCGGTGTGACCGACGAATCGGCCATCATCTCGCGCAGGGCCACCATGAACACGGTCGCGAAGTTGATCTTGATCATGTCGTTCATGGTGTATTCGCGACCGGGGATAGCGCTCCACTGGCAGCCGGAATAGGCGCGCTGGCGGGCATCTTCGATCGGGAACCCGTTCGCCACGAGGCCCTTGGTGGTCTGGTCGATGCCGAGGAACTTGGGGAAGCCCATCTTGTGGGCGAACTGAATCTCCACGCTGCGCTTCAGCAGCCCCGGATCGGTCGTCTCACCGACGCAGACGCCCACGTTGGAAGGAACCCGGAGCCGGTCGATGGCTTCCAGGGTGAGATAGGAAACGCGGTTGGTAACGTCGACCCCGTGCGCGTCCGGTCCGCCGACCTGAGCATAGGCGGTATCACGCAGCAGCATACAGGCGATGTGGAAGATGGCCTCGTCGTCGGTCAGGCGACCGGCGGCCATGTCGCGCGCGTAGAAGGGCTGTAGGAGGACGTCAATGCGGCCCAGCGAACCGCTGCCGTTGTACATGCGCGCGGCCATGAGGTGCCACAGCATCCACTGGCAGGCATCGCGGAAGGTCTGCGGCGGCTCGTGGACGAGGCGCGTGTTCATTTCGGCGATTTCTTCCAGATTGCGGCGCAACTGGGGATTGGGTTCGCTGCGAGCCATCTCGGCCGCGGCGGCGGCGTGGCTGCCAATCCACTCCTGCATACCCAGAATGACGTGTTCCAGCCCGGCGTAGAATTCCTCGCCTTCGGGCGCGCGTGCGGCGCGATAGACGCGGACCTTGTTGAGCAGACCATCCCAGCCAAGCTCGAAGCCGATGGTGAAGTCTTGGCAGAAATGCTGGCTGCCGCCGATGCCGGTGTTGAGCTGGTAGAGTTCCTGTTCGGGTTTCAGGTATGAGAAGTCAAACTCCGGCTTCCAGCCGTGGCGGCGGTAGGAGATGTAGTTGCACCGCACGGCGCCGGCCAACGAACACATGGGGTCAATGTAGGTGGGCTGGGCCGCCAGGAGCCGGCGGAAGTTGGCGCCGGCGAGCCGCGGGCCGTAGAAGCCGCCATTGGGGTGATTGGTCTCCATGTCGAGACCGGCGATGAGGGCATCCTTGACGACAATGCCGGAACCGCTGACGGCCTCGACCATCACGCGCCGTTCCGGCGGCGGCAAAATCAGCGCCCAGTCATCGTAGTCCATGGCGCCGATTACGCGCTGTTTTTCTTGCGTATGAGCGAGTTTGGTCTGCCGTAATGCATCCAGTCGCTCCTGATATGTGAACTCTGCAACGTACGACGGACTGATCATGGTCTTCCTCTCACAGGGTGATCTACGCAGCCAGAGTGCTGAGACGGTTGCGCCGAGGGCTGCAACAGCGGCGGGCCACCGCAAGCCGCGCACCAATGTGCGCTTGACAACGTCAGCAGGCGCTATCCCTAGAATCGCGCCGGATGCGGCTGTGCGCTAGGGGTAAGTGTCCCATAAAAGGCGGGCAACCGTCCCATTGTGCTGCGGAATGCGCCGCGCGGGGGCCGTGGCTTTCGCGGCGTCCGCCCCATTGGATCATAATGGGGCTATGAGCACCACAGAACTAATCCTGATTCGACATGGGGAAACCGTCTGGAATGCCGAGGGGCGGCTACAGGGGCATCGGGACAGCCCTTTGACGCCGTTGGGGCATCAACAGGCGATGGCGATTGCGACGCGGCTGCGCGCGACCGCGCTGGACGCGTTGTACAGCAGCGATTTGGGCCGTGCATTGGAGACGGCGCGCTATCTGGGGCAGGCGGGTGGTCATACGATCGTGCCCGAACCGGGGCTGCGCGAGCGACACAACGGGCTGTTCGAGGGGATGACCCTGGCGGAAGCGCACACCGGCTATCCGGCGGAATATGAACGGTTGGCGCGGCGTGATGTGGATTACGCGCCGCCGGGGGGCGGAGAGAGCATCCGCCAGTCGTCGGAGCGCGCCTGCCGCGCCTTGGGCGAACTGGCGGCGCGCCATCCGGGGGAACGCATCGCGGTGGTATCGCACGGCGCGATCCTCAGCGCGTTTCTGCGGCGGGCGCTGGGGCTGCCGCTGGAGGCGCAGCCCCGCTTCAGCCTGCGCAACGCATGCATCAGTTGGGTAACCCATGCGGGCATGGCCGACAGTTGGCACATTCTCTCGCTGGGCGAGGTGAGCCACCTGGACGGCCTACCGCTGCCGGCCAGCTCGGGCGCGCATATTAGGGTTGTATGACCCGGAGGGGGACCGCGGCGGCGTCTAGCTGCACCGCCGTGAGTGGGGCCCAGCCCAGCGCGTCCGCGGCGACGACCACCAACCAGTTGCCGTCGGGCGACCGGCCCAAGACCTGGAGGGCTTGTCCCGCCGTGGCGCGGCCGATGGCGGGGGCAGCGGCCTGCGGTGACTGGAGGATGGCGATCCCCTCCGCGGGGAGAACGACGCCGGTGTGCGGACCCGAAGGCGCGGCCGCTACCGCCAGACCGGCGGGCAGTTCCACCGGCAGCATGGCCGTCGCGATGAGCGTTGCGATCGCGGCGGGGGCCACCGCGTGGTCGACGACCAGCAGATCCGCGCCGCCAAAGAGCGTGACCGCGGCGGCAGCGACCCAGCCGGCGCGGCCATCATTCGTGTAACCGGCGAGCCACGCGCCGTCGGCGCTGCGCCCGGTGATGGTAAGCGTGGTCCCCACGGGCAGTTCGGCGAGACCGGGTCCGTTGGGCGCGGCGGCCAGCACCAGCGGGGCCGTTGCGATGGCAAGGGCGGTCGGCGTTTGGTCCAGCGGCGCGACAACGGTGGCCCGGTCGGGCAGAGGGACCGGCGTCGCAGGCGCAGCGGGCGTTGGTCGCGTGGCGGCGGGCGTTGGGCTGAGGCGGAAGCCCTGGGCAGGGTTGTCGAATACCAACCCCGGTTGGTCGGGGTGCGCCACGTCCGGCGGCAACGCGGTAGGCGTGCCGCCCCCCGCTCCGCCGCAGCCGTTGAGCGCCAGCACGAGACTCACGGCGGCGATGGTGCGCCAGGCCCGCGGGCGATGGTCACTCATAGCGCAGCGCGTCGATGGGGTTGAGCCGGCTGGCGCGATAGGCCGGATAGATGCCAAAGAAGAGACCGACCGCCATGGAGAAGAGCAGTGAGGTAAGCACGGCGTCCACGCCGACCACGGCGTCAAACGCCTCGAACGCCGCGCTGATGCCTTCCGCGCCGGTGATGCCGAGGGTGATGCCGATGACGCCGCCCAACACCGCCAGCGTCACGGCCTCGATGAGGAACTGAAAGAGCACGTCGCTGCGTCGTGCGCCCACCGCCTTGCGCAGCCCGATTTCCCGCGTGCGCTCGGTGACGCTCACGAGCATGATGTTCATGATCCCGATGCCGCCGACCAGGAGGCTGATCCCGGCGATCGCGCCCAGGAAGATGGTCAGCGCGCCGAGGATGTCGCCAAAGACCGAGATGATGTCGTTCTGGCTGATGATGCTGAAGTCGTCGTCGTCCAGGTAGCTCATGCCGCGGCGCTCGCGCATGACGATCGCAATCTGGTCCTGCGCCTCCCGGATCCGGTCGCTGTCACGCACAGACAAGTAGATGATGTCGACGAGGTATTCGCCGCTGACCGTTTTGCCTTTGAACAAGCGGTCCTGCGCGGTGGTGAGCGGGACAAAGATGGCGTCATCCTGGCTACCGCCGGGACCGCCGCCTTTTTCTTCCATGACGCCGATGACGCGGAAGTTAAGGTTGTTGATGCGAATGATCTGGTCCACCGGATACTCGTCCGGGCCAAATAGCTCGTCGAAAATGCTTTGGCCGAGAAGGGCGACACGGGCGCGCTCGTCGAAATCGCCCTGGTTGAAGAAATCGCCCGTGGTGGGCCACCAGTTGCGTACCGTCGGGAAGCCGGGCGTCACGCCGATGACCGACGCGCTTAGCTCCGTGCCGTCACGCTCGACCGTCGCATTGGAGGAATACTCGGCGGCGACCGCCGCGACATCGGGCAACAGGCTGGAATCGTCCAGCGCCACCATGTCGGCATAGGTGAGGGGCGCCGGTGGGCCGGCGCGGAGCGATGAAGGGCTATCGGAAAGCCCACCCGCGCCAACAAAGAGTAGGTTGCTCCCCAAAGCGGAGAACTGGTCGGTAACGTACTTCTCGACGCCGCGACCGATGGACATCAAGGCAATGACTGCACCCACGCCGATGATGATACCCAGCATGGTCAACATGCTGCGGAGTTTGTTGGCGGCCAAGGCGCGCATGGCAATGCGGAAGGACTCGAAGAACTTCACGGGGCTACCCCTTGAGCAACAGGAACGTCGGCGGCGTGGGCGACGGGCGTCTGCGCCTCGTCGCGCTCCACCAAGCCGTCGCGAATGTGGATGATCCGGCGGCAGTACGCGGCAGTCTCGGGGTCGTGCGTGACAAAGACGACCGTGATCCCCTGGTCGTGGTTTAGCTGCTGAAACAACTGCATGATCTCCACGCTGGTCTTGGAGTCCAGGTTGCCGGTAGGCTCGTCGGCGAGGATCATGGCGGGTCGGTTGATGAGCGCACGCGCAATGGCGACGCGCTGCTGCTGCCCGCCCGAAAGCTCATTGGGCTTGTGTTTGGCGCGGTCGCTCAGTCCGACCAAGGTGAGCGCGTCCCGGGCACGGTCGCGGCGCGCCTTGCCGGATAGACCGGCATAGATGAGCGGCAACTCGACGTTCTCGAGCGCGCTGGCGCGGGGCAGCAGGTTGAAGTTTTGGAAGACGAAGCCGATCTTGCGGCAGCGGATACCGGCAAGCTGGTCGTCGTTCAGCTTGCTCACATCGCTGCCGTCCAGTTCGTAGCGGCCCGCCGTGGGCACATCCAGACAGCCGACGATATTCATGAGCGTCGACTTGCCGCTGCCGCTTGGCCCCATGACGGCGAGCATCTCACCCGGCCAGATATCCAGGTCAACCCCGCGCAGGGCATTGACCTCCACATCGCCCATGCGATAGGTCTTGGTGAGGGCGCGCAGGCGTATGACGGGGGTGGCAGGGTCAACCGGCGGCGTCATGCTAGTCAAAGAAGACCCCGCGCAGTTGTTCTTCGGCAGAGCGCGTCACCAGCGCCACTTCGTCGCCGTCCGTCAGCCCGGCCAACACCTGGCTCGCGCGGTCGTTCCGCAGGCCCAACTCCACCTCCTGCAGGACCGGCGCACCGTCAACCATGCGATAGACATAGGCGCGATCGGTGTCACGGTCCAGTTGGATAAAGCGATTGGGAACCAGCAACACATCGTCCACCTGGGCGGTGGTGATGATCGCGGTGGCGCTCATGCCTGCGCGCAGGGGGGCGTCGCCGGTGTCCGGGGTGATGGTAACTTCGTAGGCGATGACGCCGCTTACATCGGAGGCAGTGGGCGCGATCTCGCTAACAACGCCCATCAGGTCCGTGTTGGGCAGCGCATCCACACTGACGGCGACCGCCTGGCCCAACGCGATCTGGCGCACGTCGATCTCGTCCACCAGGACGACAAGCTGGAGTTGGTCCAAGTTGGTCAGGACGACGGCAGGCCCACCCGTGGCGGCCTGTTCGCCGGCGCGGGCGTTGACGCTGCTGACGATGCCGCCCGCGGGCGCGACCAGACGTGCGTTGGATAGATTCTGCTCGGCCTGGAGTACGCTGAGTTGGGCTTGCCGCACCTGGGCCTGCGCGACGCGGATGTCCTGCTCGGCGGGGCCATCGAGGATGGTCTGGAGATTATCCTGTGCAGTGATCAGGTTGCTTTGGGCCTGGCGCAGCGACACCTCGGACTGTGCGATCTGGTTGAGCGCGGCGGCCCGCTCACCCTCGGTGGGCGGCTCGTCGGTCACCGCAGCTTCGGCGCGCGCCACTTCGAGGGCGATCGTCGCGCGCTCCAGTTCGGTGGATTGGGGCAGCGCGCCCGCATTGGCCATCGCCTTCACTTGGTCAAACGCTTGCTGTGCGGTCTTGACGTTGGCTTCGGCCTGGAGCACTTGGGCCTGGTTGACCAGGCGTTGCGCCTCGGTTGGCCCGGCCAGGAGGTCGCGGTAGGCCGCCTGGGCGCTGGCCAGCGCGGCCTCGGCGCCCGCGACGCCGGCCTGGGCGACGTCGATGGCCGCTTGGGCAGACACTAGATCGGCCAGGGTTGGCGGCTCCACGAGTTTGGCAAGCTGCGCCTGGTTGATCTCCAGCGTGACATTGGCCTGGGCGATGGCGAGCACCAGGTCGCTCGTATCCAGTTCGGCCAGTAGATCGCCCTGCTGCACGGACTGTCCGGCCACGACGTAAACGGCCTGCACTTGGCCGGGTGCGCGGAAGGCGAGCGATGTCTCGGTGTCCGGCTCGATGTTGCCGGAGGCGTTGACGGTGCTGGCGATGGTGGCGCGCTCCACGAGGATTGTTTCATATTGAGGCACCTGCTCGGCGGCGACCTGGGGAGCGACAACAAATCGCTGATAGCCAAACCACCCGCCGACAGCCACCACGGCGATGATTACGAGTATGGTCAGAGTGCGACGCATGCGATGGTCCCATCCGGTGAACGATGCGGCGTCTGCGCAGCATCACGCCTGGCGCACGGCAGGGGGCGCGCCAAGATAGTTGGCTGCGCGCTAGAACGTCGTGGTCCATTGTACACCTAACACGATGGCAGGAGACAAAAGTGGGGCGGTTGGGTTTGGGCGGCCGCGTACCGGCGACGGTGCGGAAGCGATGGCCTGTTGCGGCCTGGCACTGGACTTCGGACTCCAGGGAGAAATACGCGGGCGGGGATCTGCCTCGGCTCAATTCGCCGAGTATACACGGGCCGGGCTGCGGGCGCGCCGCGGAATGGTTGTCGCGCGGCAAGCCACGCGCCGGGTTGGGGT
>CAYJQA010000075.1:8647-13560 GCA_964372065.1 uncultured Litorilinea sp. | reverse complement strand
GTTTATGCCTGGAGGGGCGCGCGGTACGCTAGTATAACACAGGGTCGCCGCAGCGCCACCACAGGCGTTACGCGACACAGGGCTTAGGTGCACGCGCGGACAGCCAAAATTGGTGTACCCAAACCCTTGAAATTGGGCGATCCAGTTTGTTATGATTCGTCCTTTCCGGCCCGCAACAGCGCGCGGTCGGCATGACCGCGGAGTCAAGCGCCTGAACCAGCCCTGCACAAACATCACAAACATGAGGTATCGACATGACCCTACCCGATGCCACCCCGCGGCGGCTCTACCTGATGCAGTTGTCGGCGGCGACCGTGCCCATTGCGCCGGGTCGCAGTCTGGCGATGGTCAACGTCTGCTATCTGGTGGAGATGAGCGACGGGTCGCATATCCTGATCGATAGCGGCCTGCCCCCCGCGCACGAACTGCCGCCCGGCCTTGCGCCGGGTGAGAATGCCAAGACCGTGATCGATCACCTATCCGATCTAGGTCTGCGCCCGGATGCGATCGACATCCTGATCTGCACCCATTTCGACCTGGACCATGCCGGGTTTCACGACGCCTTTCCCCAGGCCGAGTTCGTCGTGCAGCGGGATCACTACGAAGTGGCGCGCAGCGGCTTCCCGCGCTATGCCCCGGTGCGCGCCCACTGGGACCACCCGGCCTTGCATTACACGCTGATCGACGGCGACGCCGAACTGCGGCCCGGCCTGACCCTTCTGGCGACGCCGGGCCACGCCGTGGGCCATCAGTCCGTGCTGGTCCGTCTGCCCCAGACCGGCCCGGTGCTGTTGGCGATTGATGCGGTCGTATTCGAGCGGCTGTTCACCGTCACGCGCCAGGCATGGCCGACCGACGACGACGAAGCGCAACTGCGCGCCAGCACCCAAAAGCTCCTCGATCTGGCGGCCCGCGAGCGGGTGGCGCTGACCGTCTTTGGTCACGACGGGGAGCAGTGGCAGACGCTCACCAAAGCGCCCGCCGCGTATGCCTGACCCGCCCGGCTGCGCCCGGACGTTTCGCCAAAGCCGCGGCGCGACGGTATACTAGACGCTATCCTATCCGGCGCAATCACTGCGAGTCATCCAGGCCGCAACAAGGAGCGTATGGGCGTTTTGATGGCGGCGGTTGTCGTCGCGCTGTGGCTGTTGGCCCTGGGCTGGAGTTGGCGCAACCGGCGCACCGGCGACGAACGCTATCGCGACGTGCTGGCGGGCGGCGGGCTGGTGCTGCTGACCGCGGGCTTCTTCTGGCGCACGCTGACCGGCGACGTCTATCAGCCCGCCGACGGCGGCGATCTGGTCAGCTTTCTCTACCCCACTTATCGCTTTGCCGCGGCCACGCTGGCGGCAGGCGATCTGCCGCTGTGGAACCCGCACCTATACGGCGGCGCGCCCTTCATCGGCGACATTCAGGCGGGCTTTCTCTATCCGCCCAACCTGCTGCTCTTTTGGCTGTGGCCGGCGTTCCCCTACCGCGCCCTCCAGACCCTCAGCATCGGTCACATCGCCTGGGCCGGGCTGGGGATGTACGTCTTGCTGCGCACGCTACGCTGGCCGCACCAGGCGGAGGATGGCCTGCGCGAGCGCCCCGTCGCGCGGCCCGCGGCCTTCCTCGCTGCCCTGGCTTTCCAGTTTAGCGACCCGCTACTGGTGCATCTGGGCAACCTCAACCTGATCGCAGTCCTCAGTTGGCTGCCGTGGCTGCTGGCCGCCTATCTGGCCGCGCTGGCGAGTGGCCGCTTCGGTTGGCTGGCGCTGGCCGGAGCGATCTGCGGTCTCAGCGTTTACGCCGGACATGCGCAAAGCACGCTCTATGTGGGGCTGGCGGTGGGCGTCATCACGCTGGGCTGGCTGCTGGTGCAGCGGCCCGCGGCCTGGCTGCCCTGGCTGGTGTGGACCGGCGGGCGGCTGCTGACGGTGGCGGCGCTGGCGCTGCTGCTGGCCGCGCCCGTGTTGCTGCCCAGCTTGGAGCTAAGCGGCCACACCGAGCGGGCCGCCTTCACCTATCAAGACACGACCGCGTTTTCGCTGGCCCCGACCCAATTGATCGGGCTGATCACACCCGGCTTCTTTGGCCGCGGCCCGGCCCTGCACTGGAGCTTGTGGGACCGGGTGGAGACGCCCTTTGTGGGCGTGACGACGCTGCTCCTGGCCGCGGGCGGGCTGCTCCTGGCGACGGCCGAATTGCGGCGGCAGCTGTGGCCCTGGGTGGGGCTGGCGCTGTTGGGGCTGCTCGCCGGCTTGGGCGTCTATGCTATCGTCCACGGCTGGTTGACGCTGCTGGTCCCCGGCCTGGGACAGATGCGCGCCCCGGCGCGCGGCCTCATCCTTTGGAGCGCAGGCGCAAGCGTCCTCGCCGCCGTGGGGATGGATCAACTGCTGCGCCGCGGGGCAAGCGTCCTCAGCGCGCCGGGCGGCGATGTCTGGCGCGGGTTGCTGCGCCGCGGCGGACCGGCGCTGCTGGCCGCGCTGGCCCTCAGCTTGCTCGCGCTGCTGCTGACCCAAGAGAACGAAACCGCGTTCCTGCGGGCGTCGGTGGCGGCCCTGGCGTTGGCGCTGGCCGCGCTGTGGTGGCTGGCGACCTGGGCCGTGGTCGCGGGGCTGGCCGCAGGTTGGTGGCGCGGACCGGCTGCCGCGGTGCTGCTCATCGCGGTCCTCTACCTGGATCTCTCCGCGGCGGGCGCGTATACCGACATCAGTCCCGATGACCCCACGCGCGGCTTCGACCAGGCGGAGATCGCCGCCTTTCTGGCTGCCGACGGCGCGGCCGAGCCGTTCCGCATCGATACGCGCACGGACATCGCCGCGCTCTGGCAGCCCGACACCGCCGCGCTCTACGGGCTGGACGACGTGGGCGGCATCGTCAACCCGCTGCTGCTGGCGGAGTGGCAAGCGCAGTGGGACGCTACCGGCGGGCGGCACACCCGCGCCTATGACCTGCTCAACGTCAAGTATGTGATCGTGGCCGACGGCACGCCCCTACCCGGCGACAAGTTTGACCTGGCGCTGGACGCCGCGGGCGAGCTGGCGGTCTATCGTAACCGCAACGCGCTGCCGCGCGCCTGGGTCGTCCACGACGCGCGGACGGCAAGCGACCCCGCCGACGCGCTGGCGCAGTTGCAGGCCGCCGACTTTGACCCGGCGACCACGCTGGCGCTGCTCGACGCCGACCTGTCCATCGCTACCCCCTTTGGCCGGCCGGACCCGGCGACGCGGGAGCCTTCTGGGCGCGGCCAGGCGCAGATCGTCGCCCGCAGCAACCACCGGCTGCGCGTCGACGTCGCGACCGCGGGGCCGGGCTTCTTGGTGCTGAGCGAGGTCTGGTATCCCGGCTGGCGGGCGACGGTCAACGGTACGGCCGTGCCCGTCCTGCGCGTCGACGGGAGCCTGCGCGCGGTCCCGGTCCCTGCTGGGGAGTCCACCGTCGAAATGTGGTATGCCCCGCGTAGTTGGCGTTGGGGATTGGCGCTGGCCGGGCTGGGGCTGGTGAGTATGGTCGCGCTGCTCGTCCTGGACCGGCGCGGGCGCGTGGCGGCGACGCCGGCATCAGCTACGGAATCCGGCGATAGATGCTAACCTGTCGTTAACAAAGCCCGTCTATCCTCCTAACCAGTGCGTTAACAGTCGCCCGCTACACTGCGGGCGCGCGCCACTGGGCACGTGGGCAGGAACCGTGATCGTGTGGGTTTGAGAAGGAACGGCGCGTGGTGGAAAAAACCTACATCAGCGAGAACAACTTTGAGCGCCAGCGGCTCCAGGCGCTCGTCGATCGGCTGAGCGATGAGGAATTGAGTCGCCCCATGTCTGCCGGCTGGACGGTCGCCGCGGTGCTGGCGCACCTGGCGTTCTGGGATGGGCGAGCGATCTATCTCATTGACAAGTGGGAGAGCGGCGTCGCACCCTCTGCCGCGGATCATGAGCCGCAACATATCGACTGGGTCAATGATGCGTCCAAGCCGCTCTGTCTGGCGCTGCCGCCCCGCACCGCGGCGCAACTGGCGCTCCAGTTGGCCGAGGAAGCCGATCGGCGGGTCGCGGCCCTGTCGGATGACCTGGTGGCGCAGAATGTAGCAGCCGGCCGGCCGCTCAATCTGTCGCGCGCCCACCACCGCAAAGAGCACCTGGACGACATTGAGCGTGCGCTGTAGCCGCCCTTTGCAATACACACGCTTTGCGTCCATGCGTTGACGCCGCGTGGGGGCTAGGCTATACTGGCGGTTGATAGGTTGACGCATGGCACGCGTAGGGCGCTTGCATCCAAGCCGACCGTATTGAGAGCAAGGATAGACCGTCACCGTGGACACCACAGTGCTACCTAGTCAGACGCCAACGGTCGTGGCCTTGCACCCGGCGACGCCCCGGGGCTGGTTCCGTGGCCGCCAAGGCCGTCGGATTCGTGAAGCTCTGTTGGCGTATGCGTTTTTGTTACCGGCCTTCCTCATTGTCGGGCTGTTCGGCCTCTTTACCATCAATTTAGCCGCCTTTGAAAGCACGTTGCGTGGTCTGAATAAAGTCGTCGGGACCTATGATGGTCTGGGCAACTTTGTCATTGCCATCGGCGAGCTTACCTATGTGCTGTTTTTCTGGCTGGCGGCGATCCTGGCCGTGGTGGGAGTGCGCGAGGTAATGCAGGCGACGTCCCTGGCGCGGGAGCGCAAAGAGCGGCTGTGGGTATGGCTGCCCGCAGGGGTCACCATCGGCGGTGGGCTGGCCGCGGCTGTGCTCTATATCTTTCGCCTGCTGCCTGTGCTGTTGGATATTCCCAATCAGATGCGCGGGCGCAACAATACGCCGGAAAACTTCCGCCGTTTGCTGGGTGAAGCCTTCTCGCAGCCCGATGTCCAACAGGCGCTATGGGCGGCCACCGGGCTGTTGGTCGTGGGTGCAGTATTGTTTAGCCTCACCTCGCGC
>CAYJQA010000075.1:0-8637 GCA_964372065.1 uncultured Litorilinea sp. | reverse complement strand
GCGAACACCAGGTGCGCCACGCCAAGTATCACAACTATGCCGGCGCGTTTGTCAGCGCCACCGTCACGCTGGCGCTGGCCGCCGTCTTGACGCAGTTGACGCTGACCGAGATCAGCCAAGTTTACGCCGAGGCGGCGACCAACGGCGAAGGCATTGCGCTCTGGGCGCACACCGTCACCATCAGCGCCGGGTTCGTGCTGCTCTTGGCGGCTTGGTGGTTGTGGGAAAGCGCCGCCAAGCAGAACTCCAACGCGGGGATGGCCTTCCGTCTGGGCGCGGCCGCGGCGTTGATCGTGGGCGGGTGGCTGCTCATCGGCGAGTTGCCGCGGGCCATCGCCACGGGTGACCGGCGGTGGTGGCTGGGCGTGATCAACACCTTCTACTATTCGCTGGGCACGATCCCGGCCCAGTTGGGATTGGCCCTGCTGTTGGCGGTACTGCTCTTCCAGAACTTCAAGGGCAAAGCCATCTTTCGAATCGTCTACTTCATCCCCTACATTGCGCCCTTTGTGGGCACGGCGGCGGTCTTCCGGATCATCTTTTCGGCCCGGCCCACCGCGCCCATGAACGCGATCGCGACGGCCTTGGGGGGCGATCCGCTCCAGTGGCTCAACGACCCCACGGGGCTGTTCCAGCGCATGGCCGGCAGCGGCGTACAGTTGCCCGACTGGGCCGCGGGGCCGAGCTTGGCGCTCATCGTCATCATGATCTACGGCACGTGGACCTTTGTCGGCTTCAACACGGTCATCTTCATGGCCGGGCTGGGCAGCATCCCGCGCGAGTTGTATGAGGCGGCGCAGATTGACGGCGGCGGCCGCTGGGACCTGTTCCGGGCCATCACTCTGCCGCTGCTCTCGCCGACGATCTACTTCCTGACCCTCTATTCGGTCATCGGGACCTTCAAGGCGTTCAACCATATCTATGTCTTGCGGACCGCCGCGGCGCTGGGCACCGCGGACACGGCGAGCGTAGTCATCTTCCAGTCCATACGCGAGAACGTGCGTTATGGCTATGCGTCGGCGCTGGCAATCTTGCTGCTGTTGATCATCTTAGTCTTGACCGCCGTCAACAACCGTTTGGCGCGTGAGCGAGTATTCTATGGCTAGTGAAGCGTCCGCCTCGTCTCTAGCTCGACCGCGCAGCACGACCAAGGTACAGGAGCCGGCCCCGCGCCTCAATGCGGGCAGCCTGCTGGCCTATGCCGTGCTGTATATCGGCGCGTTTTTGGCGCTGGTGCCGTTCTTCTACACGATCAGCGTTTCGCTTATGAATCTGACCGAAGCGACCGGCGGGCGGTGGATCCCGGCCCACGCGCAGTGGGGCAACTATGTCACGGCGTGGGATCAGGCGCAGTTCTCCATCTACTTCTGGAACAGCGTCAAGATCACTACGATCTCGGTGACGGGGGAGATCACCTTCTGCACCCTGGCCGCCTACGCCTTTGCCCGTATGGAGTTTCCGGGCAAGGGCTTTTTGTTTGCGGTGTTGCTCTCTACGCTCATGATGCCCGAGGCCGTGACGTGGGTGCCCAACTTCATCACCGTATCCTGGCTGGGACGCGTCAGCCCGATCCCCTGGATCAACAACTGGCCTGCGCTGACCATTCCCTTTATGGCGGGAGCGTTTGGCATCTTTCTGTTGCGCCAGTTCTTCCAGCAGATTCCCAATGAGCTATGGGACTCGGCCCAGATTGACGGGGCCGGGCATCTGCTCTATCTGATCCGCATCATGCTGCCGCTCTCCAAAGCGCCGGTTATGACGCTGGTTCTCTTTGGCTTTATCGCCTCGTGGAACTCGCTGGCCTGGCCGATTCTGGTCACGACCACGCCGGACTGGCGGCCCATCTCCTATGGTCTGCTCAACTTCTTGGACGAGGCCGGGTCGCAGTTCCACCTGCAAATGGCGGGCGCAGTGATCACCATGGCCCCGATCTTGGTGCTCTACTTCTTTACCCAGCGCACCTTTATCGAAGGCATCGCCACATCCGGGCTGAAGGGATAAACACAATCCGGCGGCACTCTCACGGCAAACACAGGCACAGTAGGGCCGGCCTGTTTGCAGCATACCAGTATCGTGTTTCGCAACCAGTAGCATCCACGTTTTCTAGGAGAGAAGGAGAAGTCGCCTATGCTTCGCAAGCACATGTGGCTGGCTGTCCTCATGTTGGGCGTAGCGCTGTTGGCCGCGGCCTGCGCCACACCGGCAGCCGAACCCGCCGCGCCCGCCGCTGAAGCGCCTGCCGCTGAAGCCACCGCGGCGCCTGCTGCCGAGGCCCCCGCGGCCGAGGCCGCTGCGACGGAAGCGCCTGCCGCTGAAGCCCCTGCGGCCGCCGAGGCCTGTGCGCCCACCGCCGACGGCGCGTTTGCCGGCGTCGACCCGCGCGGTCAGACCGTCGTCTGGTGGCACAACCACAGCGGTTCCCGCGAGGAAAAGCTGAAGGTCCTTATCGACGAGTTCAACACCACCAATGAGTGTGGGATCACGGTAGACGCCCAGAACCAGGGCGGCTATGACGAGATCCGCGACAAGATGAACGCCAGCATCGCCGCCGGTGAAGCGCCCGCCGCGCTCATTGTCGGCTATCAGAACGACCAGGCGTTCTACCAACTGAACGCCGCCCTGGCCGACCTGACCCCGTTTGTGGAAGATGCGACCTGGGGCCTGAGCGCCGAAGAGGTGGCCGACTTCTATCCCATCTTCTTGGAGCAGAGCGTCCACCCGGCGTTCGACAACCAGCGGCTCGGCTTCCCGCCCAACCGCTCCATGGAAGTCCTGTACTACAACCAGACCTGGTTGGAAGAGCTTGGCTTTAGCGCCGCGCCCGCGACGCCTGACGAGTTCAAGGAAATGGCCTGCGCGGCGGCCGCAGCCAATGGCGACGGCACCGGCGGCTACATCCTGCGCGACGACGCTTCGGCAGTCGCATCGTGGACCTATGCCTTCGGCGGCGACATCCTGGCGGAAGACGGCCTCTCCTACACGCTGAATTCCCCGGCGACCGTGGAGGCGCTGACCTTCCTCAAGGGCATGTTAGACGAGGGCTGCGCGTACTTCTTCACGGAAGGCTTCCCGAACACGGAATTCGCCAACCGCCGCGCCATCTTTGCCCAGGGTTCCACCTCCGGCATCCCGTTCTATGAGGGTGACATCACCACCGTCGCCACCGAGCAGAACCGCGACCCGGATGTGTGGGGCGTGGCGGCCATCCCGCACACCACCCCGGACCCGGTCCAGAACATCTATGGCGGCGACGTCATGATCCCGGTCACCACACCGGAGCAGGAACTGGCGGCCTGGGTCTTCGTCAAGTGGTTCACCACGCCGGAAATTCAGGCGAAGTGGGACGAGATCAGCGGCTACTTCCCGACCCGCGCCGCCACCAGCGAGTTCTTGGCGAACTACATCGAGACCTCGACCGGCGGCAAGCAGTGGGGCCAAGGGGTGGCCTTGCTGCCCTACAGCGCCTATGAACCGCAGCTGATCTCCTATGACCAGGTGCGCCGCGCCACCACCGAGGCCTTCAACGCCATCATGCAGGGCGCTGATGCGCAGGCCACGCTGGATGCGTTGACCGAGCAGGCGAACCAGATTCAGGAAGAGTTGATGGCGGAAATTCAGTAAGCCGCCGCGACGCTTGCGGTTACCAGCGGGGCAGGTTCACGAACATGAAGAGACGATTCGAGGTATTGTAGCGGCGGTTTCCATACCGCCGGAGCTTCTGTAACCCAGATGTGCGGTATGAAAACCGCACCTACGATTACCCGAATGTATTCTTAATGTTCCGCCAACCGCCCCGCGCACATCGACAAGCGCCCAGCTTGGCAACTTAGTGCGTAAGCAAAGAGTGGCAGTCGCCGCAACCGGCGACTGCCACTCTTTCTTTCTTCTCTCACCTTAGCGTCTTGGCGTGCGACCCTCCGCCCGCTTCCCTATGCGAACTTCATCGCCCGGAAACGCTCATAGTAACGCATGGAGCCGTCTTCCTGCTGCTCGCCCCAGCGTTCCTTCCAGCGCATGGGCGCTTCTTCCGGGTTGGCGATCTGCGTCTTGTGACACAAGATCGCCTGGACCTTTAGCTCCACGTCGGCGGTGATGTCCACTTGCGTGTTCGGCTCATCGTGGCCGGAGACATAGAGCTGGCTGATCTTGTGCGGCAGATAGCCTTCGTCGGCCATGTCCGGGTAGAACATGGGGTTATCGGCGGCGGGGAAGATGGCCTCCAGCGCCACCAGCCCGGCGTTGCGGTGGTCCGGGTGATTGATGTAAGCTTCGCCCACCAGATAGCGGTCGGGATGGGGACAGATGATCAGCTCGGGGCGCAGCCGGCGAATCTCGCGCGTCACGCGTTTGCGGATGGCGCGTGTCGGGCGTAAAAAGCCGTCTTCTTCGCCCATAAACAACACCTGTTTGACCCCGCACAAGTCGGCGGCGGCGCGCTGCTCGATCTTGCGCCGGGCGATCAGTTGGTTGCGGGTAATCTCCGGGTTGTGGTTGCCCTTGTCGCCATTGGTGAGGATCATGTAGGTGACTTCGATCCCTTGGCGCGCCATCTGGATCGCCATGCCGGCACAGGTAAAGTCCGGGTCGTCGGGATGCGCCATGATGACCAAAGCGCGCTTGACGTTGGTCCAGTCCGGTGCGCTTAGTTTCTTCTCCTGAGCCATGAGTTCCCCTTCCCTCACTCACAAGTACGGTCAACGATAAGCACGAATGATAGCACGGCCCGGCGCAGATCATCCAGCCCAGGAGCCGGCAAATGGGACCAATGAAAAGACCCCTGCCGAAGCAGGGGTCTTGGTCAAACCGGGAGGCTATTTATGTTCGAGCGACGAATAGCCGGGGCCTTCCGAGAAGAAGAGTGCATTCAGCTCGGCCGTATACACCTGCTCTTCCGGCAGATCTTCTTCCGGCAGAATGGCCTCGACCGGGCATTCGGGCACGCACGCGCCACAGTCAATGCAGGTGTCCGGATCGATGTAGTACCACGGCCATTCAGCCTCCGGGAAACCCGGAACAATGCACTCCACGGGGCAGACCTCCGTACACGCGCCGTCGCGGATACACAGGTCGAAAATTACATGGGTCATGGAAAGGACCTCCCTAGCTGAGAAAAAGCGTACGATGAATTAGAGAGACGTGTTTTCTCTGGACAGACTCGGTCAAGAGATTCACGTTTGTGTCGGCCGGGCGACTCTGTGCGTCCGGTTCGTCCACAGCCTGTTCTGCTTTGCACAAAGTCATGTCGTGACGATTGTAGATGGGAATTTTGCAATTGTCAACTGCCGGGCGCAGATTGAACCTGGCGTAATCTGCGCCTATTTTGGCGTTCTTTTGCCACAAACCGCGCGGCCAAAATCGCTAACCGGCGCAGACGAAACCGGTGTGGGCAACCCTATCTTGAAACACGCTTTCATCCAGCCCCAGCCCAAAGCCGGGGAGCGCCGGGACCACCACCATACCTTCGTCCAGCGCATAAGCGGTCGTGTCCAGCCCCGGCGTCGTCGCCTCATCCCACTCGACAAACGCAAAGTGCTGCACGCTCGACGCCAGATGGCACGCCGCATAGTTACCATAGTGACCGCCGTAGTGATGCGGCCCCGTGCGGACGCCCCAGGCGTCCAGCTTGCGCCCCAAGGCCAGCCAGGGCGTGAACCCATAGCCAAAGATGTCGTATTGCACGACATCGATCACGCCGTCCTGCGCCCAATTCAGCAAGCTGGGCGCGGCTTCGCCTTCGCCGTCGGCAATGAGCATGGCCAAGCCCTGCGCGTGCAGCCACTCCCGCAGATCGACGTAAAGGACGCGGTCCTCGTGAAAAGGCTCCTCCAGCCAGTAGAGGTCACAATCGGCGGTCGCGGCCAGCACCCGCTTCGTCAGATTCAGGTTGTAGCCGTTGTTGACGTCAATCATCACGGTGGCCTGGCTGCCGGCCGCGCGCCGCACGGCCTGGATGACCGCGATATCGCGCCGCGTGCCTTCTTCCAGCGGCATGTGCCGTGCGCCGCGCCCCACCTTGACCTTGAACGCCCGGTGGCCGCGAGCCAGCCCGTGGCGCGCTTCCTCGGCAATCAACGCGGCGGCGGCCTCGTCGTCGTCCAGGTGCAGGTCGTCGATGTAGAGCGACGTATCATAACACGGCACGCGCAGGTCGCGCGGGGCCGCGTGGCCCGCCATCTCCGCGGCCAGGGCAAAGACTGGCCGCCCGGCGCGCTTGGCGACCAGGTCCCACAGCGGAAAGTCAAAGGGCTGCCCCCGCGCGGTCGCGCCCAGCGCCGGGTCGAACAACTCGCCCAGACGCTTGCCGACCAACGTCTGGGCGACGTCTTGCGGCGCGCGGCTAACGCCAAAGCCGCTTGACCCGTCGTCCAGGGTGATGCGGACTAGCGGCACGCGCACGGTGAGGCCGTGGTCCCCCAGCCGCGCATTGCACCCGGCATGGCGCGGGCGCGTGCCTTCCAGCCCGGCGCGCTCGATTTTGACAACGGTTGGCTCAGACATGGGTTATTTGCGGTGTGTGGTGGCTGCGCACGGCGGCTAGTTCTCGGCAACCTCGGTCAAGCCGTCGACGTCCAGCAGCGTGATGCGCTTGCGCCCGATGTCGATCAGTCCCTGGGACTTGAGATCGTTGAGCACCTGGGTGGCCGTCTCGCGATAGGTCCCCACGCTTTCGGCCAGGTCCTGATGGGTCAGCCCGGTAATCTCCAGACTGCCCTGTTCTTGGCTCAGACGCAGCAGCAGGCTTGCCAGCCGCGCCGGGATGCCCTTAAAGGCCATGTTTTCCAGCCGTTCTTCGGCCTCGCGCAGCCGCTTGCCGGTAATCTCCAAAATCCGCAGCGCCACCTGCGGCTTGTTGAGGATCAACCGTTCCAGGTCGGTGCGGCTCATGACGCAGATCAGGCAATCCTCAACCGCCTCGGCAAAGGTGTTGTGCATCTTCGTGCCCAGGAGCGCCATCTCGCCGAAGAGCGTATGCGGCCCCAGCGTCGTGATGACCAGCTTCTTGCCTTCCGGGCTGATGCGGTAGAGCTGGACGCGGCCTTCCTTCAGGATGAACATGACCTCGCCCGGTTCCTCCGGACGATAGAAGACGCGCCCGCGCTGCACCGTGCTCATGGTCGTGATGCGGTTGAGTTCCTGCATCTCGCGTGGGGAGAGGTCTTGGAAAACGGCCAGTTCCGAGAGGTAGCGCAGCTTTTCGGCAGGCTGGCTGACGGCTGCTTTATCGTCCATTCCGCTGCTCACAATTCGTTCTACCTTCCAGGGTCGCGGACGGCGTCGCCGCGCTGAACGCGGCCTCGATCTGTTGTCGGGAGGGATTGCCCAACGACCAGACGCGGCCGTCGAGCAGATAGGTGGGTGTGGCAAACACAGCGTCGGGGACCGGCTCCGCCGTCGTCTCCAGATCGATCACCCGCACCTCGACCTGGGGGTAGCGGGCGCGAATATCGGCTGCCGTCTCCGACGCGACACGGCAGTTGGCGCAATGACGGCTCACGTAGACGGACAACCGTTGCGGCATGTCCCCGATCATACTCTCCGCCCAGACAAAACGCAAGCAGGGAGCGCCGCAGCTTGGCGCGGGCGGCCTTGGTGTAGAATAGGGACGCCGCCGCGCCCACCGGCCGCGGCCGGTCCGGTCCTATCCAGTCCACTCGTCAAGAAAGCGTACCATGCGCCTGTCTCACCAAGTAGCCATTGTCACGGGCGGGGGTCAAGGCATCGGCCGCGCCATCGCCCACGCCTTTGCGCGGGAAGGGGCTGCGGTAGTCGTGGCCGACATTGACGCTGGCCACGGCGCGACCGTCGCCGCCGAGATTACCGCCGCGGGCGGCGTCGCCCGCTTTGTCGCGACTGACGTGGCCGACCGCGCGGCGGTGGATGCGCTGGTGCAGACCACCGTCGCCGCGTTTGGCCGGCTGGACATCCTGGTCAACAACGCCGCCATCTTGGGCGAAAACGGCCACGTGCTGGATGTCCCCCTGGCCGTGTGGGAGCGCGTCATTGCGGTCAACCAGACCGGCGTCTTCAACTGTAGCCAGACGGCGGGCCGCGTCATGGCGCAGGCGCGCCGCGGCGTCATCATCAACATCGCCTCAGTCAACGCCTTTGTGCCCCAACCGCGCTGCATCGCCTATGGCGCGGCCAAAGCCGCCGTCGTGGGCATGACCGTCGTCTTGGCCGAGGACCTGGCGGGCTATGGCATCCGCGTCAACAGCATCGCGCCGGGGCCGATCCAGTCGCGCGCCGCCGACGGGGAAGCGCCGCACCCGACCGAAACGACGCTGTTGGGACGCGCCGGGCTGCCCGCCGAGGTCGCCAACGTCGCCGTCTTTCTGGCCGCGGACGAATCCAGCTACGTCATGGGCCAGTGCATCACCGTCGACGGCGGCATGTTGAACAACGGCTATCGCATCTACGACACGGCGCGGCCGCAGGTCTGATCTGGCGTTCCGTTTGGCGTGAGACTTCTCGGCCCCTGCTTGACCGCCCCACCCCGATCCTTTGACACTGCCGCGGGCGGCTGCTATGATCGTATTGCTCCGGCTTAAGACGATTTTCTGTCCAAGCTTCCATCGGCTCACCCCAGAAGCCGTCACCCTAACGTGGAGAGAGACCCATGAGCACATTTGAAACCAA
>CAYJQA010000074.1:0-13563 GCA_964372065.1 uncultured Litorilinea sp. | reverse complement strand
GCTCCGGACCGCCGCCCACCAAGAGCAGGTAGACGGATGGCTCCTCGTGCGCCGCATAGTGGAACAACTGGAGCAGCCGGTCGATGCGCTTTTCGCTGCTCATGCGCCCCACGTAGATGGCGACCACGGCGTCTTCGGGCAGCTTCAGTTCGGCGCGGGAGATGGTGGTCGCGGGATGGCGGAAATGCTCCACGTCGATGCCGTTGGGGATCACGACGATGCGGCCGGGGACGCCCCATTCGCGCATCATGGCAGCAACGCTCTCGCTGGGGGCGACCAGCGCCGAACAGTCTTGGCTGAAGCTCTGGAAGTAGGTCTGCAAGGCCGTCTCGGAGACGGCTGACGGCAGCAGCCTGAGATATTGCTTGATGTAGTAGTCTATCCGCGAATGGACGGTGAAGACCAGCGGGATGTTGTAGTTCTTGGCGGCGTCGAGGGCGAAGGAACCGCTGAGGAACGGCTGGTGCGAATGCACGACGTCGACTTGGCTCAAGAGACGCCGGGCGCGCGGACTGAGCACCAGACCCAGGTGATAGCCCGTGTCCGCCAGGGGGATGCCGGGGATGCGGATGAGGTTGGGTTCGTCGTCTGCATAGTTGCCGCTGCCCGGGACGAAGAGCCAGACCCGCTCGCCCCAGTTTTCCAGACACTGTTTGAGCATCGCGACGTGATGCACGATGCCGTTGGTGGAAGGCTTGTAGATGTCGGTGAGAAGGGCAATACGCATGGGCTACCAGTCCGGTTACGGTCATAGACCGATGATATGGTCGACGGGTGACCGTTTTCGGCACGCGACGCACATGCGGCGACCAGTGTCCGCATGTGGCCCTGATGTTAGCACCCCGCCGTGATGGCGACAACTCACCGCGGCGGTCGTCGCCACCACGGTGAGTTGTCGCCAGTGCGGGCGGGTGTTGACAAGCCGCCGGTTTGTAGATTTGAATGGTGTGCACTTGAATGAACACGCTATGCTGCATCCTTGGGGGCATGGCGGCGGCGATTGCCTGGCGCACCGTCATGGTTGGCGCAAAAAGGGGCTGAACGACAAGATGAAACAGCGAGTGTTGTTGGGTGTCTTTGCCCATCCGGACGACGAGAGTTTCGGGCCGGGCGGCACACTGGCGCGCTATGCCGCCGAGGGCGCGGCCGTCCACGTGATCATTGCCACGGACGGTATCGCCGGGTCGGTGGAGGACCCGGCCCATCTGGAGACGCACGAGACGCTGGCGCAGGTGCGTTCGACTGAACTGACCAATGCGGCGGTGGCGCTGGGGGTGACGACCATCTGGTCGCTGCCTTATCGCGACAGCGGCATGCGCGGCACACCGGAAAACGACCACCCCGACGCCTTGATGCGGCAGCCGCTGGAGACACTGGTGGGCGACCTGCGCGAGTATATCGAGCGTTTGCAGCCGGATGTGATCCTTACGCACGACCCCCACGGCGGCTATGGACACCCGGACCACGTGCGCTGCTGCGAATCCGTGACCACGGCGTTTCACATGGCGGCGGCGGACGGTCGCCGGCGCACTAGCGGCTATCGCGGGCCGCAGAAACTCTATTACACGGCGTTTGACAAGGGCTACTTGCGAATTATCGTGCGGGTCATGGCGCTGTTGGGCAAGGACCCGACGGCGATTGGCCGCAACAAGGACATCAATTTGGTAGAGATCAGCGAATGGGAGACGCCGGTCCACACCCGCATCGACGTGACCGGCTATCTGCCGCAAAAGGAGGCCGCCAGCCGCGCCCATGCCAGCCAGTACAGCGGGGGACCGGCGTTTTTGCGTGTGCTGCCGCGCTTTATGCAGCAACGCTTCCTCGGCATGGACACCTTCACGCGGGCGTTTCCTGCGCCCAATGGCACGGTGGAGCGCGACCTGTTCGCCGGGGTCGTCTGAGCGCCGCCGACGATCCGGCAGACAACTTTGCGCCCAAATGAGCGCCGCGCTACACTAGAGGAGCGCAGGCGACGCCATTTCGTCGCCGGTGTCTTGAGCGCGTCATTGGCCGACGCGACTCCCATGTGTAAGCATCACGGCGAGGAGCAATCGCATGAACCACGCGTTACGTGAACCGAACGGGCGGTGGACGGTAACGCTTCGTCGTTACCGTGTGGCGTTGGGGCTGGCCGCTGTGGTCTTGTTGCTGTGGGCGGGGACGGCGGTCGCGGCGGAAGTGGCCGGCGGCGACACGTATCATCTGCCGCGCGGCGAGGTGGTCGCCGACGACCTGTATGTGAGCGGAGACGAGGTGATCATCGACGGCACGGTCAACGGCGATCTAGTGGCCGCGGGCGGTTACGTGGAGGTTAACGGCGTCGTCACGGGCGATCTGATCGCGGTGGGCGGCGCAGTGGTGGTGAATGGCGCGGTGCAGGATGACGCGCGCCTGGCCGGGGGCGGGATCATCGTCGCCGGCAGTGTGGGCGACGATCTTTTTGTGGCGGGCGGCGGGGGCGGCTGGCCCGGCGCGTTCGCCATTCCCATGACGATCGGCAAGCGCACGCTGCCGCAAGGAATCCAACTGATGCCGCAGGCGGCGGTGTCGGGCGACGCCTATTTGGCCGGCGGTCAAGGCACGCTGGCCGGGTCGGTGGGCGGCGACTTGTGGGTTGGCATGGGCGCTGCGGTCTTCACCGGCCATGTGGCGGGCGATGCGACGTTGAACGCCCAGACGTTGACCGTCGGCGATGCGGCGCAGGTGCAGGGGACGTTGACCACCTCCAGCGCCAACGCGGTGGCCGTGCCCGAAGGCGTCGCCGCGGCGGTGCGCCAGGAGGCCGTGAAGCAGGGGGCGGCAGTGGAAACGCCGCGCAACCCGGTGGTGTCGGCGCTGTGGTGGCTGTTACGCACGGTGCTGCTGCTCCTGGGGCTGGCGGTGATCGGCTGGGTGGTGTGGAGACTCGCGCCCCGCGCGATTGCCGGGCCGGCCGCGGTCATGGAAGAACGCCCGGTGGTGGCCGCGCTGTATGGGCTGCTGGCGGCGGTCGCGGTGCTGCCGCTGTCGGCGGCGCTGGTGTTTCTGGCGATATTGGTCTGGAACTGGTTCCCCGGCGGCGTCGTGATGGCGGCGTTTACCTTCGGCTTGTCCGCACTGGTCTGGCTGGTCAGCCCGGTGGTGACCGGGCTGTGGTTGGGCCGCAAGCTGTCGGCCGCGCTGGGGATTGTGCGCGGGGACCTGGCGACGCTGCTGCTGGGGATCGCCACGATTGTGGTCGTGGGCCGCTTGATCGCGCTGATCCCGTGTGTGGGCGATCTGACCAGCGGGGCGATCTACATGCTGAGCTTTGCGCTGGCCGTGGGCAGTTGTCTGTTGGCGCGGCAGCGCCCTGCGGCGTTGGTCGTGGCGGCTGAGGGGTAGGCATCCGCCGGGCGCGGGCGATGGAAATATCGGAAAAGCTCTTTGTGGGCGATGTGGTGGAGATGCGTAAAGCGCACCCGTGCGGCGGGCAGGTCTGGGAGATCGTGCGCGTCGGCGCGGACATTGGGTTGATCTGCCGCACCTGTGGGCGGCGGGTGCTGCTGCCGCGCCGCCGCTTCGCCCACCAAGCCAAGCGGTTCTTGCAGCGTGGGGCCGGCGCAGACGATCCGGCTCCGCTGGAGGACCGCTCCATGTAGTGAGGTGATCCCATGCGGCGCGACGAAGTCGTAGCTTATCTCGACGAATATCTGCACATCAATGACATCAAGGACTATGGCCCGCAGGGGTTGCAGATCGAGGGCCGGGAGGAGGTTCGCCGCGTCGTGGGGCTGGTGGACGCGCAGCTGCCCTGTGTGGCGGCGGCGCTCGAACACGGCGCCGACCTGATGCTGGTGCACCACGGCATCTTTTGGGGGCCGGCGCAACCGCTGCGGGGAAGTCTGGGGAGTCTGGTCCGCACGTTTATCACCACCGGGCTGAGTCTGTATGCCGCGCATTTGGCCTTGGACGCCCATCCGGAGGTGGGCAACAACGCCGAGTTGGCGCGGCGGCTGGGGCTGACGGTGGTGCAGCGGTTTGCCAACGTCAACGGCGTCGACCTGGGCGTCATTGCCGAGGAACCGGCCGGCGTCAAGCTCGACTATGTGGTGGACCGCTACGAGCAGTTGGTGGGGCCGGTCCAGGTGGTGCAGGCGCACGGTGGGCGGATTGTGCACCGTGTGGGCATCCTCAGCGGCAGCGGCGCGGACCACATCCGCACGGCGGCGGCGCTGGGCTGCGACCTCTACCTCACCGGCGAGACCAGCCACGCGCACTATTACGACGCGCTCAGCGCCGGGATCAACGTGATTTACGGCGGCCACTATACGACCGAGATCGTAGGCGTCCAGGCGCTGGGCCAGCACTTGGCGGATCACCTCAACCTGGACTTTGAGTTTGTGGACCTGCCCACGGGGATGTAGCCGCGCGGGGTGGGCCGCCGCACGCGTGACCGGCGGCGCGGAACCGGCGCCGGGGCGGCGACGTTGGCATGGGCGCAGCCGGCGGCAACGGGCAGCCGGTTTGGTCAGCCATGCCAACACTGATATAGTTACCCATCATGGATGAACTCCATTTGCCGCACTCGACTGATTCCGGCCCGGACGCGACGCCGGAAGGTATACTCGCGCCCAGCGCGGGCTGGAGCCGCCGGCGCGTGTTGGCCGGTCTGGCGGGCGGGATGGCGGCGCTGCTGGCCGCCTGTGGCCGCCAGCGGGTGACGCCCACACCTACGCCCAGCCCACTGATGCCCACCGTTACGCCGACGCAGGTGGGCCGGTCCAGCTTGCTGCCGCCGCCCCAGGGCGGCTACAACCAGTATGCGCCGTGGGTCGCCAACGAATCGGGCGCGGTGGCCTTGGCGCCGGAACCGACGCTGACGCCCACGCCGCCCAAGCCCACCTCCACGCCGGAACCGCCGACGCCGACCCCGACGCCGCCGGCTACGCCCTTCCCGCCCGGCCCGCCGAGCAAGCTGGGGTTGTTTGTGGCGCGCAATCATCCGCAGATCTTCGACCTGCTGGCGACCGGCGGGGTGGCGGTGATCAAGACGCTCGAACTGGACCGCAACTTCGCCCGCGAGATCAAGGTGACGTCGCCGCGGACCAAGCTGATCGGGCGGCTGCCCCACCTGGAACAAGTCTCGTTGGCGGGCCTGGACCCGGTGCCTGCGGCGCTGGCCTTCGTGGAGGAACTGCTGCCCTATGCCGACGACGCCGACCGGCGGCCCTGGTTTGACGCCTGGGAAGCGTACAATGAGCCGGTGGCGTCCAACGCCGACGAGATGAAGCGGCTGGCCGACTTTGAAGCGGAAAGGACGCGGCTGCTGGGGGAACGGGGTATCCGCAGCGTGATCGGCAATTTCGGCACGGGGCAGCCGCCGCTGGAACTGTGGGAGGCGTTCCTGCCCGCGGTGCAGGCGGCGCAGGAGTACGACGGCTGGCTGGGGCTGCACGAGTATTCGGCCCCCACGATGTACTATCTGACGACGCGTGAGAATCAGGGCCGGTATCCGGGCGTTTCGCCGGACGATTCGGGCTGGCTGACGCTGCGTTACCGGCAGGTCTACAACCAGATCTTGATCCCGCGGGGACTGGCGGTGCCGCTGGTCTTTACCGAACTGGGCGTTGACGGGCTGGTGACCGACCGGCCCGGCCCATTGGACGCCACCGGGTGGCAGCACTTCCAGGACTACTGGGCACAGAATGGCTTTGGGCTGTGGGGGCCGGGCGCGTATATCGAGCAACTGGCCTGGTATGACGAGGCCATGCGCCAGAACGATTATGTGCTGGGCGGGTGCGTCTATGCCATGGCCGGCAGTTCGGGCTGGGAATCTTATGACATCCTGGGGCCTGCGGCCGCGGTCCTGCAACAGTATCTAAGCGTCCACGTGTCCGCCTAGCGCGGCGCGGCTAGGTGAGGGCGAGAGGTCTATGGCGTTGACACAGGTTCATGCGGCGTTGGCGAATTCGTCCGTGCTCTTTGTCGCCGTGATCGGCGCGTGGGCGTTGGCGCTGCGCTTCCGGTCACGGCCGCTGAACAGCTCCTGGTTTGGCGCGGCTGTGGTCGCGGAACTGCTGATTGTGGCGCAAGGGCTGCTGGGCGGGCTGCTCTACCTGCAGGGGTACAGCAGCGCGCTGCCGCGACCGTTTATGCACATCCTCTATGGCGCGGTGGCGGTAGTGTGCCTGCCCGCGGCCTACGGCTATTTCGGCAGCCTGGAGGATGATCGGGTCAAGACGCTGGCGATGGCGCTAACCTGTTTCTTCTTGTGGGGGATCCTGCTGCGCGCGACCGGCGTCGCGACCATGCCCGCGCCGGTCGGGTAACGTTCGGGGCCGGACCGGCGCGCCGTCGTCGGGAGTGATGGCGTCGGGTGTGACGCGATTGGTTTGTATTGGGTCGCGGCTTGCTGCTACAATGGACCGAGACGCGGCGCTGTACGTTCACACCGACTAGGAGTATGTCCAAACAGGTCCTGGTTCTGAATGCGAGCTACGAACCGTTGAGTCTTGTCTCGGTTCGCCGTGCGGTCGTGTTGCTCTTGCGCGAGAAAGCAGAACTCCTGGAGGTCACCCAACAGGTGCTACGCAGCAGTAATCGGGCCATGCCGGAGCCGCTGGTGATCCGGCTGGTACAGTATGTGCGGCTGCCGCATCGCCACGTGCCTTCGACCCGGTCGGGGATCATGTTGCGTGATGCCTATACCTGCCAGTACTGCGGCGAGACGCCCGGCCATCACTTGTTGACGGTGGATCATGTGGTCCCGCGCAGCCGGGGCGGGCGGCACACCTGGGACAATCTGGTGACGGCGTGTACTCGCTGCAATCAGCGGAAGGGGTCGCTGACCCCGGACGAGGCGGGCATGACCCTCATCAAGCGCCCCGTGGAGCCGAGCTATGTGGCGCTGGTCCTGCTGGGGAATCCGGTGGCGGCCCAACGCTGGGAGCATCACATGGGGCTGAACCGCGACGAGCTTAGCCCCCAACTCACTTTTGCCTAACGGATCCTGTCTAGAACGCCATGCCGAGTTTTGATGCGCGCCAAGAGACCGTCGACGCCATTATGCGGCGGATCGCGGATCTCAACGACCAGTCGCTGACGCAACTGTCACAGTACATTAGCTACCTCAAGTGGCAAGAGGAACTGTGGCACAGCCTCTTGGACGACGAAGCCCATCCGAGTCCCGACCAGGCCTTGATTTGGCAGTATGACTTTCTGGAGGGCTTTCCGGCGGCGCGCAAGGTTTCGACGCGTGAGTCGGCCCTGATGGAGATCAAGATCGGCCCGGCGACGTGCGGGATGGTGCAGCAGATGGCGCTGTGGGAGCATCCGCCCGTGATTGGCGCTGCCGTGTGCGAATATCAGCTGCGCGTGCCCGCGGAAGTGGACAGTCTGCGCCTGCGCTTTGCGGTCGGCATCCGCGATGGCGCGTTGATGGAAGGCGACAACCTGTGTGCGTTTCGCGTCTACGTCAACGGCGTGCGCATCTGGAGCACCACCAAACAGGACAATCGCTGGCAGCGGTATGTGATCGACGTGCCGAGTCTGACCGGTCAGGACATGGTCTTGCAGTTTGTGACCGATGGGCTGGGCGATAATCGCTGGAACTGGGCGGTCTGGGCCGAGCCGCAACTGTTGGGCTACGGCAGCCGCCCCGCCAAACGTCCCGCCCGACCCAAAGCTTGAGTTTGTCGCGCGGGGACGCGTCCGGCGTCGCCGCCTGGATCGCGCCTTACCTCTTGTCACTCCCCAGCCAGACCGAACTGGAATAGCGTCCCATGTCCGCACACCCGACCGGTAGCGATACGTTCCCCTTTGCCCAGCCTGTCGTCTGGGAGCCTGACCCGGCGCTGATGGCGGCGAGCAACCTGGCGGCGCTGATGGCGCGCCACGGCATTGCCGACTATGCCGCACTGCACGCCCGCGCCGTGGCGGATGTGGGCTGGTTTTGGGGCGCGGTGATGGAAGACTTGGGCATCGAGTTCTACAAGCCCTATACCCAGGTGGTAGACCTGACGAACGGGCCGCAGTTTCCGCGCTGGTGTGTGGGCGGCGAGATGAACATCGTCCACAACTGCCTGGACAAGTGGCAGACCACGCCGACGCGCAACCGCGCCGCGCTGCGTTTCGAGGGCGAGGAGGGGACGCGCGTCACGCTCACCTACGCCGATTTGCACGCCGAGGTCTGCCGCTGCGCCAATGCGCTGCGCCAACTGGGACTGGGCAAAGGCGACGCGGTGGGGCTGTATATGCCCATGTGCCCGGAACTGGCGGTGGCCTTCCTGGCCGTGGTCAAGATCGGCGGGATCGTGCTGCCGCTCTTTAGCGGCTACGGCCACAGCGCGGTGGTGACGCGCTTGACGGACGCCGGGGCCAAAGCCATCATCACTGCCGACGGCCAACTGCGCCGCGGCCAGGTCGTACCCATGAAGCCGGTGGTGGACCAGGCGGCGGCGGAGACGCCCAGCCTGCGTCACGTAATCGTGGTGCGCCGGGTGGGGTTGGAGGGAATCGCCTGGTCGCCGGAACGCGACCTCTGGTGGCATGACCTGACGCCGGGGCAAGCGCCCCACGCGGCGACGGCGCGCACCTCGGCGGAAGACACGCTCATGGTGATCTATACCAGCGGCACGACCGGGCGGCCCAAGGGCGCGGTGCATACCCACTGCGGCTTTCCCATCAAAGCGGCCCAGGACATGCGTCACGCCATGGACCTCAAGCCGGAGGACACGCTCTATTGGATGACCGACATGGGGTGGATGATGGGGCCGTGGGAGGTCTTTGGCGCGCTGCTCAACGGCGCGACGATGGTCTTCTATGACGGCGCGCCCGACTTTCCCGACGTGGACCGGGTGTGGGCGCTGGTCGCGGCGCACCATGTGACGCATCTGGGCGTGTCGCCGACGCTGATCCGCAGCCTGCGCCGCTTTGGCGCGGAGCCGGTGCGCCAGCACGATTTGTCCAGCCTGCGGATGGTCTGCTCGACGGGCAGCCCGTGGGACCCGGAGGCGTGGCTGTGGCTCTTTGACACGGTGCTGGACCGGCGCAAGCCTATCATCAACTATTCGGGCGGGACGGAGATCAGCGGCGGCATCCTGGCGGGGAGCCTGTTTCATCCGCTCAAGCCCTGCGCCTTTGGCGGGCCGGTGATCGGGATGGATGCGGACGTGGTGGACGACCAGGGCCAGCCGGTGCGCGGGGCGGTGGGCGAGTTGGTCATCCGCGGACCGTGGATCGGCATGACGCGCGGCTTTTGGGGCGACCATGACCGCTACGTGGATACGTACTGGTCGCGGCTGCCGGGGCTGTGGGTGCATGGCGACTTTGCCGCGGTGGACGAAGACGGGCTGTGGTACATCTTGGGGCGCAGCGACGACACGATCAAAGTGGCGGGCAAGCGGTTGGGGCCGGCGGAAGTGGAGGCCATCCTCAACGCGCATCCGGCGGTCACCGAGTCGGCCGCGGTGGGCGTGCCGCATCCCATCAAAGATCAGGAGGTCGTCGCGTTCTGTGTGCTGCGACCGGGCCACGACCCCAGCGATGCCCTGCGCGGCGAACTGCTGGAACTGGTGACGGCGGAGCTGGGCAAGCCGCTGCGCCCGCGCGACGTGCGCTTTGTGCGGGCGCTGCCCAAGACGCGCAACGCTAAGGTCATGCACCGCATGATCCGCGCGGCGTATCTGGGTCAGCCGTTGGGCGACCTGAGCAGTCTGGAAGACCCGGCTACGGTCGCCGCGATCCGGGAGGCAAGCTAGGTGAATCTCCTCACTGTCGAGCGGCTATCGAAGCAGATGGGCGAGCGCCCGCTGTTCGTGGACGCTAATCTTCAGATCAACGAGGGCGACCGCATCGGGCTGATCGGCGTCAACGGCAGCGGCAAGAGCACGCTGCTGCGCATCGCCGCGGGGCTGGAAGCCGCCGACGCCGGGACTGTCCAACTGGCAGGCAATGTGCGGGTGGAGTATCTGGCGCAGGAACCGGCGCTGGACGACGCGGTGACGGTCCTGGCGACGCTCTTTGCCGGGTCGTCGCCGCAGATGCAACTGCTGTGCGCCTACGAGGGGGCGGCCGCGGCGCTGCAGCGCACGCCCCATGACGCTGCCGCCCAAGCGCGCCTCACCGCGGTCAGCGCGGAGATGGACCGGCTGGCGGGCTGGACGGCGGAGGCCAACGCCAAGGCCATCTTGACGAAGTTGGGGATCACCGATTTTGACACGCTGGTGGGCGCGCTCAGCGGCGGGCAGCGCAAGCGCGTGGCATTGGCGCGATCGCTGATCGACCGCGCCGACCTGCTGATCCTGGACGAGCCGACCAACCACATCGACGCCGATACGGTGGCGTGGCTGGAGGAATACCTGGCGACGACGCCGGGCGCGCTGCTCATGGTCACGCATGACCGCTACTTCCTGGACCGCGTGGTCAACCGCATTGTGGAACTGGACCGCCGCCAACTGGTGAGCTACACCGGGAACTACAGCCGCTATCTGGAGGAGCGCGCCACCCGCCAAGATTCGCTGGTGGAGGCGGAGCAGAAGCGGCGCAGGCTGGTCATGCGCGAGTTGGAATGGCTGCGCCGCAGCCCGGCTGCCCGCAGCACCAAGCAGAAGGCGCGCAAGCAGCGCGCCGAAGAACTGATGCAGATCAAGTATGACAGCGGCGAAGAGACGGTCGCGCTGGCGCTGGCAAGCCGGCGGCTGGGCAAGCAGGTCCTGACCGCGACGGGGCTGGTCAAACGCTACGACGGCCGCGCTGTGGTGGGCGGGGCCGACCTGCGGCTGGAGCCGGGCGACCGCATCGGTATCATGGGGCCTAACGGCGCAGGCAAGAGTACGCTGCTGGACATGCTTGCAGGCAGGGCCGCGGCCGACGCCGGGTCGGTGCAGTGGGGCGAGACGGTGCAGGTCGGCTACTACGACCAGCGCAGCGCGGACCTTGATGACCAGAAGCGGATCATCGAGTTTGTGCAGGAGGAAGCGCCGCTGATTCTGACCAAAGACGGCGTGCGGGTGGAAGCGGCGCAGATGTTGGAGTGGTTCCTGTTTCCGCGGTCCATGCAGTATGCGCGGATTGCCAGCCTGAGCGGTGGCGAGCGCCGCCGTCTCTACCTGCTGCGCACGCTGATCCACCAGCCCAACGTCCTGCTGCTGGACGAGCCGACCAACGATCTGGACATCCAGACGCTGACGGTGCTGGAGGAGTTTCTCGACCATTTCAACGGCTGCTTGATCGTGGTCAGTCACGATCGCTATTTCCTCGACCGCACGGTGGACTTTCTGCTGGCGCTGGAAGACGGCAAGCTCGGTCCACGCTATCCCACGCCCTACGCCACCTATGAGCGGCTGCGCCAGGAGGCGGCCATGCCCGCGGCGGCAGAGAAAGCCGCAGAGAAGGCCGCAGCCAAGCCCGTCCGTATGGAGAAGAACGACGGCCCGCGCAAGCTCAGTTGGAAGGAGCAGCGCGAACTGGAGACGTTGGAGGAAGACATCGCCCGGTGGGAGGAGACCAAGACCACCGTGCTTGACGGCATGAACCGCGCCGGTGAGGATTACCAACGGCTGAATACGCTGGCGGCGGAACTGGAGCGGGTCAACGCGGCGCTGGACACGGCGATGACGCGGTGGGTCGAGTTGGCGGCGCTGGCGGAGCAGGGTTAGGCGCGCGATGTGCAGGGTCGCGTGCTGACGTTCTGCGTGCGGCAATCCTGTCTGCGAATGCAATTATCGTTGCCTGGATTCTTGCCTGAGTCAAACATAACTTGCATGCTTGCCTCGCCCATGCTAGACTGTCCGCATCAACCGGGCATCTGCATGGTCCCATACAGCGCAAACTTCTTGGCGGCGCACCCGTCGCCGGGCCGGCAGCCGGACGGCATGATTGCCATGCAGATGGACGCAATACCCCACGTTAACGGCATTGGATCATGTACGAGGTCACCTGCTTAAGCTGCCATCGCGCGGTCGAGATCACACCGGAAGCCGCCGCGTGCCCCGCGTGTGGCGAGGAACTCCAGCAACTCCTGCTGCCGGATCAGGTGGCGGACTACTTTCTCGCGCGGGTACAATCCCTCTCGCTGGCAGGCGATCTGAGCGCCGCCCTGGCCGCGGCGGAACGCGGGCTGGGCATGATTGCCTCCTGCCATCTGCATCTGCTGGCGGCGATCCTGGCCGAGCAGATTGGCCGTTTTGACCAGATGCGGCTGCACGTGGCGGCTATCCCCGTGGACGATACACTGCGCGGCGAAGCGGAGTGGTTGCTGCGCTCGCACCAGGCGCGCCAAACCGGTGGGCATACGCCCAAGCGCGCCGCGCCGCCGGTATCCTCGCCCGCGCTGGTGGACGAACTACTGGGTCGCCATGATCCGGCCGCGTCGCCTCTACGCGGACGCAAACCGATGCTCGCACCCTTAGCGGGTGTGCTGGTGTTGGCCGGGCTGGGGCTGTTTGGGTGGGCCGTGTGGAACCGGCCGGCTGTACTGGTCCGGCCACAGACGGCGGATGTGGCCCCGGCTGCGCCCACAGTGGCGGCGAGGGCCGTCGCGCCGCCCGTCACGCCCGTGCTGAACCTGCTGCCCACGCCCACACCGACGCCCACGCCGGTTGTGCCGCCCAATATGGTGGTTGCGCCTGACGAGAAGGTACAGACCGCCGACGCCAATCCGCGGCGCGTGGTAGTGATCGCCTCCACCGGGTTTGACCTGCCGGGCTATCTGCGCCAACTGGGCTATCCGCAACTGGCGGAGTTGGCCGTCAGCGCGCGGCTGCAAGGCGACGTGCTGATCGTGCAGGGTATCGTCCATTTGGACGTACAGCGCCGCCAGTTGATCCGTCTGATGGCGGAGATACCCGGCGTGCGCGAGGTCAATGCGGTGGACCTGCTGCTGCGCCCGTTGCCGGTGTATGCGGTGCAGGAGGGGGATACGGTGTGGACGATTGTCAACGACATCTACGGCAACGTGGAGCGTCTGGACGAGTTCATCGCCCATAATCGCGACGTGCTGCCCTCACCCGACGCTCTGGTCCCCGGTATGGAGCTGAAAACTCTGCCCATCCGTTGAGCCAGTGCGGTCCGCAATTTGGGCCAAAAGAAGCGGGGCGATCCAGGCCGGATCGCCCCGTTCTATATGTCGGTATAGTCCCGGTGCGTGGTTAGCGCGGGGGGTGCATGGGCATGACGACGTGCAAGAACTCGTCTTCGCCCATACCCAACGGGCGGATCGTGCCGGGGCGGGTGCTCTGCGTCGTCTCCAAGACGACCTGGGGCTGGTCGATCTGGCCCAGCACGTCGATGAGGAACCGCACGTCAAAGGCGATTTCCAGTTCGACGCCCTCGACCAGTGCATCCAGTTTGTTGACGCTGTCGCCCAACTGGTTGCTGGTGGCGATGAGTTGGACATAGCCGCTGCCTTCGCCGTTGCCGGGGCTGACCGAGACGCGCACAATGTTGTTGTTGTCGCGGGCAAAGATGTGCGCCTGGCGCAGCGCGCGCATAAAGCCGGCCGTGTCCACGACGGTGCGCGTCGTGTGCGACTTGGGGATGATGGCGCGGTAATCGGGGAAGTTGGCGTCTATGAGCTGGCTCACCAGCTCGACGCGCTGAAAT
>CAYJQA010000073.1:11869-13625 GCA_964372065.1 uncultured Litorilinea sp. | reverse complement strand
CGATCTCGTCAAACGCTACGGCGACACCCTGGCCGTGGATCGCCTCTGCCTCCAGGTGGACACAGGCCAAATCTACGCTTTCCTCGGCTTGAACGGCGCGGGTAAGACGACCACCTGCCGCATGTTGTTGGGCATGATCGCCCCCACCGCAGGGACGGCGACCGTGCTGGGCACACGCGTGCGAAGGGGGAGCCGCTTCCCCTGGGCCAATGTGGGCTATCTGGTGGAAGCGCCCCACGCCTACCCGGAACTCACGGTGTACGAGAACCTGGAGGTTGCCCGCCGTCTGCATCCCGGCGTCGGCCCCCAAGCCGTCAGCCAGGTGATCGAGCGCATGGGGCTGGCGGCCTATGCGGACCGCCGCGCGGGCGTCCTCTCCCACGGCAATGCCCAGCGGCTGGGCTTGGCCAAAGCCCTGTTGCACAGCCCGCAACTGCTCATCCTGGACGAGCCGGCCAACGGCCTGGACCCGGCAGGCATCGTCGAGATCCGCGACCTGCTGCGCGCATTGACCCGTGAGCAGGGCGTCACCGTCTTGATGTCGAGTCATATCCTGGGCGAAGTCGCCCGCCTGGCCCAACGCATCGGCATCATTCACCAGGGGCGCTTGCTCCAAGAACTGGACGTGGACGCGCTAAACCGCATTCGTCGCCGCCGTCTCTTGGTGCGAGCGCACGATCTGGCGGCAGCACAGGCCGCGCTCACCGCCGCCGGCCACCCCACGGCCCCCGCCCCCGACGGCGCGCTGGCGCTCACGGACGCCGCCGCCCTCGCGCACCCGGACGCGATCGCCGCCTTGTTGGTACAGGCCGGGACGCCGCCCACTCACCTGTCGATCGAAGAAGAGGGGTTGGAGGAGTACTTCCTCCGGCTCATCGGCGCCAATGGAGAAACATCACATGCGTGACCTGGCCGCGATGATCCGGGTCGAGGCACTCAAAGCCGTCCGTTCCCGGATGCCGCTCTTTACCGCGCTGGGCTTTTTGCTCATGCCGCTGGTCGATGCGTTCTTTATGATCATCCTCAAAGACCCCGAAATGGCCCGTCAGGCCGGGCTAATCAGCGCCAAAGCCCAACTCGTGGCAGGCACGGCCGATTGGCCCACCTTTCTCGCGGTGCTCGCCCAGGCTGTCGCCGTGGGCGGGATCTTTCTGTTCAGCCTGATCGGCGCGTGGGTCTTTGGCCGCGAGTTTGCCGATGGGACGGCCAAAGACCTGCTCGCCGTCCCCGTCCCCCGCGGGACCATTCTGCTCGCCAAGTTCATCGTCGTCATGCTTTGGGGGTTGGCGCTCACGGCGATCATCTGGGCGGTCGGTCTGCTCTTGGGCGCGCTGCTCCAACTCCCCCAGGGCAGCCCGGCGGTGCTCTGGCAGGGGACCATCACCCTCGTCGTCGCCACTGCGCTGGTGGCCGCGGTGATGACCCCGGTGGCCCTGTTCGCCGGCGTCGGGCGCGGCTATTTGCTGCCGATGGGGATGACCATCCTCTTTGTGCTCTTTGCCAACGTGCTGGCCGTGGCCGGGTGGGGCGACTACTTCCCCTGGTCCGTGCCCGCCCTCTACACCCAGGCCGGCGGCAGCCCCGGGACCGCGCTGGAACCGGTCAGCTACTGGATCGCCGCGCTCACCGGCCTGGCCGGGATCGCCGCCACCTATCTCTGGTGGCGCTTCGCCGACCACAGCCGCTAGCCACAAAAGGACGGCCCCCCTCCGGCGCGGGCCGGGGTTTTTTATAGGCGGGGGGGTGGGGGGGGAAA
>CAYJQA010000073.1:0-11859 GCA_964372065.1 uncultured Litorilinea sp. | reverse complement strand
TCCTTTCATCTCGGCGGGGGAGTCGCGGTGTAAGGCGACGCTCCCCGATCTAGGCTAACGACAAGACCACTGTCTCAGCGACGCCAGGTGATCGGTCCGGCCGGCGGGTCCTCGGGCCGTGGCGACTCTTCCTCCACGCTCATCTCGCCTTCCACCTCGAACTCAGCGTCCCCTGCGGTCGCCGCGTCGTCCACCGACGTCGGGCCAAACCCGACCGCGGTCACGTTACAGTTGGTCCCACTCATCAGCGATACATCGTCGATAAACAGGCTGCTTACATTGCGCGAGTCGGTCGTGGCATAGAAATCCAGCCGCAGACTCTGCCCGGCGTACTTGTTCAGGTCCAGGCTATCTTGGATCCATCCGTGGGTGTTCTTGGCCGCGCACAGGTTGTACGTGCGCAGGGTCGTCACCCGCGAGCCGATCTTGACCTGGATATAGCCTTTGTCATAGCGACAGACATCTTCCGACTCAATCCGCAGCCATAGCGACAGGCGCGCCGGTTTGCCCGCGGGAATGCTCACAATCTGGCTGACACGCGACTGCTCGCGATTGGCTCCCCCCAACCAGGCCAGCACGCCGCCGCTGTGAGGCTCCAGCCCCGCGCCGCAGCGCCCTTCGTCACAAATCAACGGGAACCCCTGCGACGAGCTTTGATACCAGTTTGCGGGGCCTGTCTCAAAATTACCGTTCTTGATCACCTCGGCACACGAAGCCGGCGGAACCGGCGTCGCCGTGAGCGTCGGCGTCGCTGTCGGCGTCGGGGTGGGAAGTTCGGGGTCAGCGGTCGGCGTGACGGTCGGGGTGAGCGTGGGTGTCGGCGTAACGGTCGGGGTGGGCGTGGGTGTGGCTGTGGCCGGTGACCCCGCGCCGATCCCCAGGGTATACAGCAAGCGGTTGGGCGACCCCGTCCCCGCCACGGTGACGTGATTCGCCGTCGCATCGCCGATCAACCAGGCGACCACCTGCGCGGGCGTGGCCGCCGGGTTCGCCGCCAAATAGAGCGCGGCTGCGCCGGCCACGTGCGGCGTCGCCATAGACGTCCCGCTGTAGATCACCGCCGCCGTATCATTGACATACCCGGCGGACGTGATGCTCTGACCCGGCGCAAAGAGGTCCAGACATGCGCCGTAATTCGAGAAGCTCGCCCGCGCATCCGTGCTAGTCGTCGCGCCCACCGTCAGCACCGCGGCCACACGCGCCGGCGATGACGTACAGGCGTCCTGGTTGGCATTCCCCGCCGCCACGGCATAGGTTACGCCCGCCGCAATGGAGCTAATGACGGCGTTGTCCAGCGCCGTCGAGGCGCTGCCGCCCAGGCTCAAATTGGCGACGGACGGATGCTCGTGATTGCGCGTCACCCAGTCAATCCCGGCGATCACCATCGAAGTCGTGCCCGACCCGTTGCAACCCAACACGCGCACGGGATGGACCGTTGCGCCCTTCGCCACGCCATAGAGCGTCCCTACCACCGTCCCGGCCACATGCGTCCCGTGCCCGTTACAGTCGGCCACGCCGCGGCCGTCGTTGACAGCCGTATAGCCGACGCCGACGCGCCCGCTGAACTCGCTGTGCGAGGTCCGCATGCCCGTGTCGATGATGTAGGCGTGGACGCCGGCGCCATTGTTGTTGTACTGATAGGTGGTGTTCAACGGCAGCGCGCGCTGGTCGATGCGGTCCAATCCCCAGGTCGCCGAGCTTTGCGTGCCTTCAATGCTGATGACCGTATCCTGCTCCACATAGGCCACCGCCGGGTCTTGCGCCAGCACGGCCGCGGCCTCCGCAGGCATGGCCACGGCAAAGCCGTGCAGCGCCGCGTCATAGGTATACAGCACATCGCCGCCATAGGCCGCCGCCAGCGCAAACGCCGTTTCGCTCACCGCCTGGGGGGCGAGCGCGCCGGTCGTCACTTCCTGCAACACCACAATATATTGGCCCGGGACCGCGCTGCCCGCCGCCGCGCCCAGACTCTCATTCTGCGCGAACGGCAAGAACATCGTCTGACTGCCCTGCGCCCGCGCCGGATAGACGGGGCTAAAAGCCAGTGCGATCAGGGTCAGGATCACCGCCAGCGCGACAGCCAACAGAAGGCTCAGACGGTCAACCCACTGTTGGCGACGAAAACCATAACGGGCGTGCATGCGCGCCTCCCTTATCTGGGGACTATCATATGGCAGCAGGGTCAAACCTTGCCCCATGCCAAATCTCTGTCTGCCATGCAGACATTCCTGTCTGCCCCCAGTATACGCGTCAAACCGGAATGATCCATCGTCCATTCGCACCACACAACTCCGACATTTGTCCTGTGCCGCAACGGATCGCGCGGTTCCGCGCCCCTGGGCCGACTCGCCGAACTTACGCCGACGGGCCGCCCAGTAGCGCAGCCGCAGCAATGTGGCCCGGCTGTGGTCGTCCACGGCGACGATGACGATCGAATGGGTGAGTTCGCTGGAGAGATCGATGCGAAAGAGGGGTCAACCACCGCCGCCACGGGTGTTGGGATCAGAGGGATGACGGTGGGGGTATGCAGGGGGCCTACAGGGGGTCGCCGCACAGCGCACGCCCAGTGCGCCAACGCGACCGACTGCGCCGGGCGACGCCGGCGTCACGCCGCCCCCACGGATGGGCGTCCTTTGGCCGCGCCATTGGGCGCAGCAACGGGCCACAACAGCCCCCCCAACTCGCTCACAATGTCATAGGTGGAGCGCGGGTTCGCCAATGCACGGGCGCGGGCCGCCATCTCCGCCAGTTCGGTGCAGGCGGGGTCAAACCAGCGCCGGACGTGCGCGGCGATCACCTGCGGCTCCTCGCTATACAGCCCGACCTGATTCTCCAGCACATAGGGCACGTTGCCCTCTTCCTGGCCCGGAATATACCCGCTCAACAGGATGGGCAGCCCACGGATTAGCGACTCGGCAATCGTACCCGGCCCAGCTTTGGTCACAATGCAGTCGCTCGCCGCCATCCAGTCGGACATATTCGTCACAAAGCCGCGCACCTGGACCGGGATCGGCCACGCTTCCTTCTCCAACATGGCCTGCAACCGGCGATTGCTCCCGCAGATCACCACCAGTTGCCCGCGCGGACCGTCCTCGCCCGCCAACCTGCGCGCCACCGCGCGGCTGATCACCGCCACGCGGCCCACCCCGTCGCCGCCGCCTACCAGCAGCGCGGCGGGCAGTTGCGGGTCCATCCCCAACTCGGCGCGCAGTTCCGCCCGCGGACGCGGCGTCGTCGCAAAGACCGGACGCACCGGCAGCCCCGTCAGCCGCAACTGATCGGCGCGCAGCCCCGCCGCCAGCCCCGCCGCGCGCGCCGACTCGCTCGCCACGAAACAGACCTGCGCCTTGGGGTGAAACCACAACGGGTGGATGGACGCCAGGTCCGTCACCACAATGGCATAGGGCACATCGCTGCCCAAGCGCGCCAGCGCCGGCAGCGCCAAGTCCTGGACCAGCGGGTGCACCGACGCCACCAAGTCGGGCTGATGGTGCACGATCGCGCTCATCAACGACGTGATCGATAGCCCCGCCGTCAGTCCCAGGATGGGGTCGGCCAGCCAGGGCCGCTGTCCCGCGGACCACAACCGCTCCCACAGCCACGGCGTGCGATTGGCGATCCACCCGTAGCTTTTGGGGAACTCGCGCAGCGGCCACGCCAAATGGTCCATGAGCAAATCGACAATGCTCACCTGAACCTGTTGATCGCCATATTCCAGTTCAAAGACAGCCTTGAGCGCCTCGGCGCTGGCCAAATGGCCGCCGCCCGTCTTGCTCATCAGGATCAACACACGCTTCATGGGTCGTTGCATGGGATCGAAGCGCCGCACGCGCTGGTCGGTCGGGTAGGGGTGGACACGGCAAGCCGGCCGTCAGTAGGCGCCCCGCGCCCGCAGCACAGCCGGCAGCGAACGCAGCACAATGCCCACATCCATGGCGAGACTCCAGTTCTCCACATAATAGATGTCGAGCAGGACCATCTCGTCAAAGGTCAGATCGGCGCGGCCGCTGACCTGCCACAGCCCGGTGATGCCGGGGCTGACGCTCAGGCGCTTCTCGTGCCAGTCTTGATATTGCGCCACTTCGGCGGGCAGATTGGGCCGCGGCCCCACCAAACTCATCTCGCCGCGCATAACGTTGATCAACTGCGGCAATTCGTCCAGGCTGAAGCGGCGAATCACCCGGCCCACGCGCGTCCGCCGCGGGTCTTGGCGCACCTTAAAGAGCGGGCCGGACGCTTCGTTCAAGTCCACCATCTGGGGCTGCATGTTCTCCGCGCCGTCCACCATCGACCGGAACTTATAGCAGCGGAACGGGACGCCGTTGCGCCCGATGCGCGTCTGCGAAAAGAGCACCGGCCCCGCCGAGTCCAGCTTGATCGCCGCCGCGATCAGCAGCAACAGCGGCAGCGTCACCAGCCCCACCAGCGCGCCAAAGACCACATCCGACACCCGTTTCACCCAGTAGTTCCACCCCCGAATCGAGATGTCGCGGGTGCTGAACAACGGAATCCCGTTGAGATCCTCGACCACCATCTGGTTCTTGGTCAGTTGGAACAAGTCCGGCACGATCTGGGCGCGGATGCCCTTCTGCTCGCACGTCCGCAGCAGCCGCTGGATCATGCGATGGCTCTGCCACGGCAGGCAGATGATCACCGTGTCCGCCACGGTCGTATCCAACACCTGATTCAAGTTCTCCACCGGCCCCAAGGCGCGATAGGGGCCGATGTCCGTCGTCCCTTTGGCCGGGTTGTCGTCCAAGAACCCGATGAGCTGATAGCCGAAGTCCGGGCGCGCCGTCACTGTACGCATCACCATGCGCCCCACATCGCCCGCGCCCACCAGCAACACCCGGCGCGCGCCGACGCCATAGCGTCGCAAATGGCTGAAGGCGAACTGCAATGCGCCGCGGCTCAACCCCAGCAAGAGCGTCACCAACAGCGCCGTATAGAAGAAGATCAGACGGCTGTAGAGCAAGGGGCGAAAGAACAGGCTGGCGATGATCAAGATCATCACGCCCGCGGTCGTGGCCGTGGCGATGCTGTATGTCTCCTCGATCAGCGCCCGCCCGCGCCGATAGGGATAGACGCCGGAGAAGCGAAACGAAACCGGCAGGATGATCAACAGCGCCACGACAAACGGCGCATACTCCCAGAACCCCACCCGCGACACCGGGTCCACGGCGCGGAACCATTGCAACTCATAGCGCAGGAAATACGCGCCCAGAAAGGCCGCCACGATCAACAGCATATCCGTGCCGACCAGGTAGACCGGCCACAGCGCCGGCTTCACCCCGCGCGCCCAATGCGCCAAGCGACTGTCGCGTATCTCCGGCGCGGCCACGCGGGGCGGGACCGCCGTGTCAGTTAGGTTCAGTTCGTTGACCGTCGCCATGTGTGCAGAGTCGTTGTCTCAACCAAGCCCAGGCGAACCAGCGCAATACTCAGCGGACCCCAATGCGGCGCCGCCCGGCCCAGGTGTGTGCGCCTAGTCTACCACATCTCAGCGCAAATGCGCCCTACCCTCACCCCACGCTACACACCCGTCGCGCCGTCAGACGCGCGCTAAACACTTGCCAAGCAGGGCGATCTATTGAAATTGTGGGAACAATGATCACGACGTCACAGTCTTTAGGAAGTGACGCCGAAATCCTTGTTCGGCCCTATCAAATACGAACGACAGCACGAGGTAAGGTATGCAGTTCAAAACCCAGACAGTCCGTTTCGCTTTTCTCGTCGCAGTGATATTGTTGGCCGCCGCCTGTGTGGCTCCGGTCGCGCCGAGCGCCGCATCCGGCGCAGGCCCCGCCACGACCCTCACCGGTTGCGCTCCTGCCGACGGCCCGGTGTTCGCCGACGCGCCCAACGGCTTCTGCTTCCATCTGCCGGAAGGCTTCAGCGCCACGCGCCATGCGCCGGGGTCCAGCCTGACCGTCTACGCGCCGGAAACCACGCCGGGCCACCGTGAGCGCGCCTTTGTCGAGGTCGAATTGGCCGTGGGCCGCACCGCTGAGACCGCCGCCGATGCCGTGGTCGCGGCGCTGCCGCCCGGCTTCGCGCCGGCGCGCAGCACTGCCACCTTAGGCGACCTGCCCGCGGTCGTCGTGGACGGGTTGCCCGGCCAGGACATCCAGCGCAAGCTCTTCGCGGTGGCTGATAACCGGCTCTTTACGCTCACCTTTGTGCCTGCTGTGGCCGACGAACCGGACGCCTTCGCCGAGATGGAAACGCTCTATGCGACCATCCTCGCCAGCTTCACGACGCTGCCGCCCGCCGCGCCTTTCGCGGTCGTCGAGCAGCCCGTACTGGTCTGGCAGGGCGACATCCAGGGCGCATGTCACACGCTCCAGATCGGCGCAGCGGGTGAAGCTGCGGCCGGTGTCTGCGGCGACGCACCCACCGCCACAGCCACCCTCAGCCCCGGCAACGGCGAATGGGAGGCGGTCTTGGCCCACTTCGGCGCGGTCGATGCGCGCGCTTACTTTGGCCGCGTCATCCTCGCGGGCCGCGGCGACGCCGCCGGGCAGGTGTGGGGTGAGGAGCTGGCGACCTGGGCGAGCTTCACCGCGCAGGAGATCATCGCGGGCCGCACCAGCGCCGCCGGGCGCACCGTCGTCGCCTGGCAGTTGGCCGAGTTGGCCGACCGTCCCGGCCAATGTCGCCACCTGATCGTGTTGGCCTATGGCTTCGCCTATGCCAACGTCATGCCGTGCGGCGGCGGGCAGGCCGAACAACTCGCGACCGGCTGGCTGAGTGACGACGAACTGGCAACCCTCGTCACCTGGCGTATGGAGCGCAGCCGCGTGGACGACGCCGCGGGCTATGTGGACACGCTGGGCACTGCGCCGCTCGCCGCCGGCGACGTGGCCGCGTGGGCCGCCGCCGTCTACGACCGTCTCGCCGCGCAGTAACCCTGTCATTCCGAGCGTCAGCGAGGAATCTCTCTCCTCTCCGCTCACAGTGACAAGGCATCGCTGACTACACGCACACGCGCGCATCACACCACCTAGCTCACCACTCCGCGCGCAGCACTATACGCAAGACAAACGGCCCCGCGGCGCGATTGTTGGTTAACCCAACAATTCGATTGCCCCGGGGCCGTCCTCATTCTCATCGTCCTGAATACCCTGCGCGGCCGCTTCCGCCTGGCGCGCCGGACAGTGGACATCCGCATACGAACAGAACACACAGCAATCGCCGGGCCGTGGCCGGATGCGCGCGCCGCACGCGGCGCAGAGATGCAGCGTGACTCAGACGTCGGGCGGCATCGCCAGCGTCGCCACGTCCCCGCAGACGGGACAGGTCAGTTTAGCCGTGGTCACCAACGCCATGTTGCCCCTTTTCCCCTGGTCACACCATTTGTTGGGTTAACCAACAAACCCCAAAATCGCCAAATTCGGATAGTCATCGGTCGATCAGCGTCGCTTGCGACGGCGCAGCGCCCGGTCGTATACGGCCAGCGTGGCCTCCGCGGCCGTCTGCCACGTAAACCGCCCGGCGCGTTTGGGACCCGCCGCGGCCAACGCCGCGCGCTGCTCCGGCTGCCGCGCCAGATCGTCCATGGCCGCCACCCACGCCGCAATATCGTCGGCGGGGACCTGCACCGCGGCGTCACCCGCCACCTCCGCCACACCGGGCGCGGCGCTGCACATCACCGGCGTGCCACACGCCATCGCCTCCAATACCGGCATACCGAAGCCTTCAAAGAGGCTGGGGTAGATGAATAGCTCCGCGGCCCGATACCAGTCGGGCAGTTCTTCGTCCGGCACAAAGCCGGGGAAGATCACCGACCCTTCGAGCCCGCACTCTGCCACTTTGGCGAAGATCGTGTCGTAATACCAACCCTTGCCCCCCGCCACCACCAGCCGCACGTCGTGGTCGTTCGCCACCGATTGCCAGGTGGCAAACGCATCCAGCAGCAGGTCCAAATTCTTACGCGGCTCCAGAGTGCCCAGATAGAACCAATAGCGGTCAGGCAGTTCCTTGGCCGCGCGGAAGGCCGCGGCCGCTTCCGGCGTGCCCGGCACAAAGCGCCCGTCCACCCCGTTATGCACCACGGTCAGGCGGTCCGGCTCCTTGCCGAGATAGCGCGTCACGTCCGCCGCGGTTTGGTGGCTGACCGCGATCACTTGGGCCGCGCGGCGCACGCTCGCCCGGCACATGATGGACAGATACACGCGCTTCGTGGCGGGGAACAACTCGGGCATCCGCAAAAAGCTCAGGTCATGCACCGTCACCACGCCGGTAATGTGCGTCAGCAGCGGCAGCACGTTGACCAGGCCATGCACCAGATCGGCCTTGGTCATGGCTAGGGCATTGGGCAGCGCCGTTTGCTCCCACACAATCCGCAGCGCCGGGTTCTCCAGCCATTCCGGCCCCTGGCGCAGCGTCACACCCGGCGCGGCAAAATCCCGTGTGTGGACAAACGCGGTCAATTTGGATGCGTTCGGCTTACCCACGACCGCCGCGCCCAGCGCCGTCAGCAAACGGCGGCTATAGTTGCTCACCCCGGCGCTGCGATACCCCGCCGCCGGACTGAGTAGTTGCGCGTTGATGGCGACATGCATGGTCATGGGCCTCTTTCGTCCAGACATTGGCGATAGACGGCGACCGTACGCGCCGCGATCTCCGCCATCGTAAAGCAATCCAACACCCGCTTGCGCCCGGCCTGCGCCAAGATCGCGCGCCGCGCCGGGTCGCCGGCCAACTTCTCCAACTGCTCGGCCAAGCCCGCGGCATCCCCTTCGGGAAAGATCAGCCCCGCCTCGCCGATCACGTGCGGAATCTCGCCCGAACTGGAGCCGATCACCGCCACCCCGCTCGCCATCGCCTCGATCAAGACGCGGCCAAACTGCTCTTTCCACGCGCGCAGCGTGCGGCTGGGCAAGACCAGGACGTCCAGCCCATGATAAAAGGCAGGCATGGCGTCACTCGCGACGCGCCCGGCGAACCGGACGCGATCGGCGATCCCCAGCTTTTGCGCCTGCGCCGCCAGCGCCGCGGCCTGGTCGCCTTCGCCCGCGATCTCCAGCCGCCACGCCCCCGTCAGTCGCGCGCAGGCAGCCAGCAGCAGATCGACGCCCTTCTCGGCCAGCAGCCCGCCCGCATAGCCCACCCGCAGCGGTTCACCGGGGACGGCTACGGCGGCGTCACCGGCCGCGGGCGCAAAGAGCGCCGGGTCCACGCCAAATTGGGGCAGCACCGTCAGCGGGCCGCCATAGCCCTTGCGCTGCAGTACCGCCGCTGCGTCTTGATTCCCGGCGATGGCATAGGCTGCCGCGGCGTAATTGGCCTGTTCAAACCAGGCAAAGGGCAGGGGATAGCGCCGGTCCAAGTTCTGCCAGCTAAAGAAAAGCGCCGGGATCGCCAACCGGCGCGCCGCAGCCAGCGCCAAATAGGTCGCCAGGTTATACGGCTCCTCGTCCATGTGCAGCACATCGGGCCGCAGCCGCGCCAACTCGCGGCGGAGGGTCGGATAATGGTGCAGATGGAAATTGCCGTCCCAGCGGATGGGGACCGTGCGATAGGTGTAGCCCGCCGTGTACAGGGGTGTCGCCGTCTGGCTGCCGCGCCGGTCACGCCAATGCGGCGGAACCAGCACCGTCAGGTCAACCCCCAGCCGGGCGATCTCTTCAGCCTTGCGCTGATATGCGCCGGTCACCAGCGCCTTGCTCACCATCACCACACGCATATTCTTCAGTATACCCCCGTTCGGCCCGCGCGTCCCAAGCCGCGCGGGCACGCGGGCCAAAACGCGCTGGCGTCGTCCCCGCGCGCCGACTTTGTTGGGGGGCCCAACAAATGAGAAGAGAGGTCTCACGCAAAGCCGCCAAGAACGCCAAGGCCAGAGGAGAGAAAGGCAAAATTGTCATTCGGCATGACAGCCTTGTCCCCTTTTTCTGCTCCCTCCTCGGCGCGGTTGACACACGCTGGTATAATAAGGCCGTCATCTACACGACCCGCCGCGCCTGTTCACACCGGGACCACCACCCCATGTCACTCTGGCAGAGCTACCACACACCGACCACCATCGCGGACGCGCTGACGCTGCTGCGCCGCTACGGCCCCGACGCTCGGATCATCGCGGGCGGCACCGACCTCATCCTCGACATGCAGACGAGCAATCACGCACCCGTCGCGGCCCTGGTGGACGTCACCCACATCGACGGGCTGGCGACCATCCGCGAGGAAGACGGCTGGATCGTGCTCGGCGCGGCCGTCACCCATACCCAGGTCGAGCGCAGCCCGCTGGTCCAGCGCCACGGCGCGGCCTTGGTCGAAAGCTGTAGCGTCGTGGGCGGGCCGCAGGTCCGCAACGTCGCCACGCTGGGCGGCAACGTCGCCCACGCCCTGCCTGCCGCCGACGGGACCATCGGCCTGCTCAGCCTGGACGCGCAGGCGCAGGTCTGCACGTTGACCGCCGACGGCGACCTTGTCTGCGCGTGGCAGCCGCTGCTCAGCATCTTCGCCGGGCCGGGCCGCAACACCTTGACCGCAGGCCAAATGCTGGGCGGCTTCCGCTTTGCCACGCGCGGCCCGCGCCAGGCCAGCGCGTTCGACCGCATCATGCGGCCTCAGGGCGTCGCGCTGCCCATCTTGGGCGTCGCGGCGAGCGTCACCCTGGACGCGACGCTGCACCAAGTCGCCCACGCCGCCATCGCCATCGGCCCCGCCGGTCCCATTCCCTTCCGCGCCAGCGCGGCCGAAGCTGTGCTCTGCGCCGGGCCGCTGGACGATGCGGTCATCGACGCGACCGTCGCCGCGGCGCAAGCCCAGGCGCAGCTACGCACCAGCAAACACCGCGCCAGCCGCGACTATCGCCACGAGATGGCCGGCGTGCTGCTGCGCCGCGTCCTCACCCGCGCCGTCGCCCGTGCCCGCGCCGCCTGACCCGCGCGGCGTATCGAATAGCCAAAGGACCATCACCCTATGCCACTCTTGACCCTGACTGTCAACGGCGTCCGTCACAGCCTGGACGTGCCCCACACCCGCTTTTTGGCCCAGGTGTTGCGCTATGACCTGGGGCTGACCGGGACCAAGATCGGCTGCAACGAGGCCGAATGTGGCGCGTGTACCGTCATCGTCAACGGGCAGAGCGTGGACTCGTGCATCTACCCCGCCTTCAAGGCGCAGAACGCCGAGGTACAGACCATCGAGGGCGTCGCCGACGCCGACGGGCTGCACCCGCTCCAAGAAGCGTTCATCACCCACGGCGCGACCCAATGCGGCTTCTGCACGCCCGGCCTGATCATGCAGGCCAAGACGCTGTTGGATGTAAACCCCGCGCCCACCGATGACGACGTAAAACATTGTCTCAAGGATACCTACTGCCGCTGCACCGGCTACAAAGCCGTTCTGAGCGCGGTCCAAGCCGCGGCGACCAAGCTCCGCACCGGCGCGCCCGGAGGGCCCCCGCCCGGCCCCACCCTGCCCGACGTGATGGAGCCGCTGGAATCCATCGGCCAACCGCTGCCTCGCCCGGACGCCGTGGACAAGGTCACGGGCCGCGCGCGCTACGCCGACGACTACACCTTCGACGGCATGTTGCACGGGGCCACGCTCCGCAGCGCACACCCGCACGCCCGCATCGTGTCGCTTGATGCATCCGCGGCGCTGGCGCTGCCCGGCGTGCAGCGGGTGCTCACCTGCGCCGATGTGCCCGGCGACCCGCGTCACGGTCTGGTCGAAAACGACTGGCCCGTCTTTGCGGGGGGCGACTATCCTGCCCGCTATATGGGCGACCCGCTGGCGTTGGTCGTCGCCGACACCGAGGAGCACGCCCGCGCGGCCTTGGCGCACATCCATGTCGAGTACGACGTGCTGCCCGCCGTCACCGACCCCGTGGCCGCGCGGCGGGTGCCC
>CAYJQA010000072.1:0-13749 GCA_964372065.1 uncultured Litorilinea sp. | reverse complement strand
GGGTGACGGGCGACGCGTGCGCCGGCGGCGCGGAGCGCGGCGATCTTTTCGGCCGCGGTGCCTTCGCCGCCCGAAATGATGGCCCCGGCGTGGCCCATGCGGCGACCCGGAGGTGCAGTCTGTCCGGCAATAAAGGCCGTGACGGGCTTGGTCATGTGATTGGCGATGAACTCGGCAGCGACTTGCTCGTCGGTGCCGCCGATCTCGCCAATCATGACGACCTGTTCGGTGGCCGGGTCGTCCTGGAACATCTGCAACACGTCCACGAACTTGGTGCCGATGATGGGGTCGCCGCCGATGCCGATCGCGGTGCTTTGGCCGATGCCGCGGGCGGTCAGGGCATAGACGACCTCGTAGGTCAGCGTGCCGGAGCGACTGACCAACCCGACATTGCCGGGCGTGTGGATGTGGCCGGGCATGATGCCGACTTTGGCCTCGCCCGGCGTGATCAGGCCGGGGCAGTTGGGGCCGATCAGGCGCGTCGGGGTGGTGTCCAGATAGGCGCGCACTTGGACCATGTCCAGGGCGGGGATGTTCTCGGTGATGCAAACGATCAAGTCGAGGCCGGCGTCGGCGGACTCAAAGATGGCGTCGGGCGCGAAACGGGCGGGCACGTAGATGATGCTGGTGTTGGCGCCGGTGGCGTCCACCGCGTCTTTGACGGTGTCAAAGACGGGGGTGTTGCCCACGGCCCATTCGCCGCCCTTACCGGGCGTAACGCCGGCGACGACGTTCGTGCCATACTCGATCATCTGCTGGGTGTGAAAGGCGCCTTCACGGCCGGTAATGCCCTGGACCACTAAACGGGTATCCTTGCCGACGAGGATGCTCATGCGGATGCTCCTTTGGCGGCGGCGACGGCCTTCTGTGCCGCATCTGCGAGGCTTGTGGCGGTAATGAGATTGGCCTCGGCTAAGATGCGGCGGCCTTCCTCCTCGTTGGTGCCGACCAAGCGCACGACAAAGGGAACCTGGCGCGTGAGCGTGCCGATAGCCTCCAACACGCCGCGGGCAACCTCGTCGCAGCGGGTGATGCCGCCGAAAATGTTGATGAGGACGGCTTGCACCCGGTCGTCGGCAACCATGAGGCGGAGCGCGGCCGCTACTTTGTCGGCCTGCGCGCCGCCGCCCACGTCCAGGAAGTTGGCCGGTTCGCCGCCGTAAAACTTAACGATGTCCATGGTCGCCATGGCCAGCCCAGCGCCGTTGACCATGCAGCCGATCTGGCCGTCCAAATTGATGTAGTTGAGACCGTAACGCCGCGCCTCCTGTTCGGAGGGGTCTTCCTCTTCGGGGTCGGCCAGCTCAGCCAGGTCCGGGTGGCGGAAGAGGGCGCTGTCGTCCAGTGCGATCTTACCGTCCACCGCGACGAGGCGGCCGTCGCCGGTCACGACCAGCGGGTTGATCTCCGCCAGCGTGGCGTCAACGTCCAAGAAGGTCTGGTAGAGGCTCTGGGCGATCTTAACAAAGCTGCGGATGTGTTCTTTGGGGAGGTTAATGCGGTCCGCCAGGATCCGCGCCTGGTGGTCGCGCAGGCCCAGGAACGGGTGGACGGCCACGGTGGCGATCTTCTCCGGCGTGTCGTGGGCGACCTGTTCGATCTCCACACCACCTTCGCTGCTGGCCATCAACACGACGCGCCGCTGCGCCCGGTCCAACACCGCGCCGAGGTAGATCTCCTGCTTGATGTCGGCGGCCTCGTCGACCAGGACCTTCTTGACGGTCAAGCCTTTGATGTTCATGCCAAGAATCGCATCGGCGCGGGCCTCGGCCTCGTCAGGCGTCTTGGCGAGCTTGATGCCGCCGGCCTTGCCGCGGCCACCGACCAAAACCTGGCTCTTGACTACGACCGGGCGGCCAAGCCGGACCGCGATGTCGCGGGCTTCGGCGGGCGTCGTCGCGACTTCGCCTTGGGGTATGGGTATCCCATGTTTGGCGAAAATCCGCTTAGACTGGTACTCGTGTAAATTCAAAGTCGGTCCTCCTTGGCGAGAGTGCGGAATGGCGTTCTTCTGGCTGCACGCGTGGACAAGGGACCGCGCGACCATTGCGGGCGACCTGCCGGTGCGGTAGTCCCGGGCATTATAGTCGCCGGTTTTCGCAATGGGCAAATCGCCTCGTGATTTTCCGGCCAAATGGGTTACGGCATCGTCCCTGTGTCAATTCGCAGCCCGGTCACGCTACCGGGTATAATGGCCAACGGTGGACCCTATGAGCAAGCGTGACTATGTGTTCTGTCCCTACTGTGCGACCCGGCTTGAAGCACGCGTGGCGTTTGACCGGGTGCGGCCGGTGTGCCCGGCGTGCGGCTTCATACATTTCCATGACCCCAAGGTGGCGGTCATCGCGCTGGCGACCTGGCAGGACCGCGTCTTGCTGATCCGGCGTGGGGTGGAGCCGATGAAGGGGATGTGGGCGCTGCCGGGCGGGTACATGGATGCAGGCGAGGAACCCACCGCCGCGCTGGCGCGCGAGTTGGACGAGGAAGTGGGTCTTGGCGTACAGATTGTGGGGCTGCTGGGTGTGTTCCCCATGATAGGGGCGGGGGCCGCCAATCTGGGCGTGGTGCTGGCCTATCACTGTGAAGTGGACGGCGCGCAGCCGCCCCCCCTGGTGTGCCAGGACGATGTCACCGAAGCGGGTTGGTTTCAGCCGCAGGAACTGCCCGGCGAACTGGCGTTTGCATCGACGGAAACCCTGCTGGCGGCGTGGCGCGGCCGCGTGCCACGGGAATAGTGGACAACTACGGGAATCGAATCGAGATGAGTGAACCAACACGGAGTTCCCAAGCCGGGGCGCGGCCGGCGCGCTGTCTAGTGACCGGCGGGGCCGGATTTCTTGGCATCAATTTGGTGCGCTACCTATTGGCGCGCGGTTATGAGGTCGTGTCGCTGGATATCGCCGATTTCGATTATCCCGAACGCGACCGTATCGTTGAGGTGCGCGGCGACATCCGCCGGCGCACCGATGTGGACCGCGCGATGGAGGGGGTTGACGTGGTGGTGCACACGGCGGCGGCGCTGCCACTGTATAAACCTGCCGACATCTACTCCACGGACATCGACGGTCTGCGCACGGTGCTCGACGCGGCGCAGGCGCACGCGGTCGGCCGCGTGGTGCATATCTCCTCGACGGCCGTCTACGGGATTCCCGACCATCACCCGCTTTTCGAGAACGATCGGCTCGAAGGTGTGGGGCCGTATGGCGAGGCGAAGGTCAAGGCAGAGGCGATCTGCCAGGAGTACCGTGACCGCGGGATGTGCATCCCGATCATCCGGCCCAAGTCGTTTGTGGGGCCGGAACGGCTGGGCGTCTTTGCCCTGTTCTATGACTGGGCCAAGGATGGCAGGGGCTTCCCGGTGCTGGGCAGCGGCAACAACCGCTATCAACTGCTGGATGTCGACGACCTGTGTGACGCCATTTACCTGACGATGACGGGCGACTGCGCCAAGGTCAACGACGTCTTCAACATCGGGGCCAAGGAGTTCACCACTTTCAAGCAGGATTACCAGGCCGTTCTGGATTACGCCGGGCATGGACGCAAGATCGTACCCCTTCCGGCCGCGCCGATGATCTGGACGCTGCGTCTTCTGGAGGCGCTCAAGCTGTCCCCGCTTTACAAGTGGGTCTACGAGACGGCGACGGAAGACTCGTTCGTCTCGATTGAAAAGGCCGAGCGCGTGCTGGGGTATGCACCAAAGTACTCCAACCAGGATGCACTGATCCGCAATTACCAGTGGTACATCGACCACGAGCGAGAGTTCGCCGGCAGTACAGGCGTCTCGCACCGTGTCCCGTGGAAGCAGGGCATCCTGGGGCTGGCAAAGCTGTTCTTCTAGATCGTCGCTTGGCGAACAACGGACAAAACGAAAGGCGACGATCCCGTTGACAACGGTGATCGCCGCCTTTTCATTTGTGAAACACGAACCGGCGCTATTCGCGCTTGATGGAGATGTCCTGCGGCGTGTCGCCCGAATCGCTGGGCTTGTCGCCACGGGCGCGCATTTCGTCGGCCCATTTGTCCAGCGACTCGCTCAACTGGCGGATACCGGAGGCCAGCGCGTCGGCCAGGTCAGTGGCTACCTTGCTGGTGCGGACCTTGGTCGCCACGTCCTCGGCCTTGGCCAAGAGGTCCTTGGTCTCCTTGGTCTCGCCCACTTTCTTGAGACCTACTTCCAGATTGTCGGAGGTCTTCCTCTAGCCGCTTGCGCTCTTCGCTGTTCCACGCAACTTCGACTACATCGGCGAACTTCTGACCTAAGGCCGTGAGTTCGTCGATCAATTCCTGACCCGCCCGTGCGCCGGCGCTCTTGCCTTCGCCCTCTGGGGTCGTCTGTTTGGGTTCCGTTTCGTTGGCCATTGTGTCTCCTGATATCTAGTGCAGACGATTCACCGACCACTACGCAGTATATCACGCAAAAGTTGCAGACGGGTTGATGGTGTGTGGCGCTAGGGGAGAGCTAGGATGGCCGCGTCGCCGATAGCGGCGTTTTCCACTGTGGCGGGCAGCCGCAGTTCATTCCGGGGTTGATAGAGGCCGACCCGGATCGTCCAGCCGGCGCGGGAGCCGGGCGCGATGGCGGAGATGTCCACGGTGTGATGCGTGATCAGGCGCTCGCCGGGCAGCCATGATCCGGTCGGAGCGAGGCCCGCAGCGGTGGCCGGCGGGCCGTCCTGCTGGGCGATGCGCGCGCCCGCGGCGTCGTCGACGTGCACAAAGATGTGGTGTTGGGGCAGGAGCGGCTGCTTGACTTCCCAGTGGAGGGCCAAGTCAAGCCGGTCGCGATGCACAACCAGATCATAACCGATGAGAAGCGCGTGCGCGCCAAATTCGACCGGCGCGTCCAGGCGATGCGAAGGCTCGGTGGCGGCAAACGAGGCCATGCGCCGAACGACCGCGAGGTCGGTGAGCGTGGCGGCGGCCGTGTCGGGCGCGAGCTTGGCGACCACCTGGTAGCGGCCGGGCGACATATCGGCCGGGAGGTCAACACTCACGGGGAGCGTAACGAGCGCGCCGGCGGACCATGCAGCGACTCTGTAGGCGGGCAGCGGCCAGCCCTGCCAGCCCGCGGCGGCTGCGCCATCCGATGATACTAACGTGACCGCGAGGTCGCGGGCGGGCGGGTGAGCCTCGGTGGCCTGCACGAACAGCTTGAGTTCGACGGACGTACCGGCCATGACCGGCTGCTCGGTGTTCGGCGCGTCGTAGCCGACCAAGCGGATGCCGGCCGCTTCAAGCCGTGACGCAAGCACCTGCGGAGCGGGCAAACGCGCGGCCGGCAGCGGCTGTTCCGGCTGCGTTACGGTGACGTGCGCAAGTGGGAACAGGCCGATATAGTCCGCGCCCGGCGCCGGGAAAAGCGGTTCAGCGTCGCTCACGCCGACGCCTACGGCGAGCCGATAGGAGCCGGGCGGCGTCCCCGCCGGTATGCTGAGCGCCACGCGATCGACCAACAGGCCGGAGAGCTGCGTTCCGGCCGGGTAGCTGCCAAGCGGTGAGATGTCCCGTTGCGCCCAGGTGCGATCCTGATCGTCGAGTAGCCGCAAAGTCGCCCGCAGCCCTTGTCCATCTGCAATGGCGCGCCACGTCAGGTCCACGTGGACTGGCTCATTGGCCGCTTGGACGGACCGGGGGCCGACGCCGGCGGCGGCCAACACGACCGGGCCGAAGTCGGCGGCAACGTCCTGGGATGCGAGTTCAGCCGTTTGGGACCAGGCGCTCAACCGGGTGGCCGCGCCGTACCAGCGATTATCGACATTGGCCCCGCGTGCGGCGAGATAGGACTCGATCTGCGCGGGGAGGGTGCGGCCGAAGGAGAGGGGCGCAGGGAACCAGACGACGCCCTGCCGGAGCGCCGCGTCCAACTGGGCTGCCATGCCGGGCGACCAGACCAGCGCGCCCTGATCCAACGGCGACGGCTGGGGCGCCAGATAGCTGCCGCCATCCATGCGGGGGGAATAGGCGCGCCAGTAGCCAACCTGCCAGGGAAAGATCGCGACCACGGTGTCCGCGTCACGGCCATGCTGGGCGACAAAGCGGACGATGGGACGGTAGTCGTCTTCGACATAGCGCGGCGTGGCATAATAGGTGAACAGACCGACAGCGGACGGCGCAAGTACGCATAGCCACGCCAAGAGCACCAGCCAGGTGCGCCGGGTAAGGCTGTCGAGCACGAAGGCTACCAGGAGCAGCGCATAGGGCAGCACGAAAAGGAGGAGGCGCTCCCCGCCGATCGGAAAGAATGGGAGGCGCAGGCTCACCGCGAAGGCAATCGCGAGCGGCACGGCGACGGAGGAGGCCAGGATACCCAGCGAGCGTCTCTCGTCTTCGTGTAGCGATGTCCGGGCGACGGCCACATGCAGGAGCGCGGGCGCAACAAACACTAGCACGGGCGCGGCGACATACACGGCGGTCGTCCACGCGCCGGCGGGCGTAAGGTGGCCGCCGGTCAGCGCGAGCAGATGTCGCCAAAGATAGGGCAGCAGTCCAAGCGCCGTGTCTTCGTCGGCGACGACCTTATCGGCCACGTAGGCGAGCAGCTTCGGCACGGTGTAGAGCCACCAGGGCGCTTGGAGGACAAGGACCGCCGCGGCGGCGAGCAGGTGGGGGCGCAGCTTCGGCCAGTCGCGGCGGAAGGTCCATAGCGCGACGAACTGATGCGCCATGAGCAGGAGGCCCGTGTAGTATAGCGTCCACAGGCTGAGCGCGGCGAGCAGGACGTAGGCGGTCAGCCAGCCGGTGGTGGGCTGACCGGCGCGCTGCGCCGCCAGCAAGCGCAGAAACGCCGCGGTGGACGCGAGGCTCAGGGCGAGCGCCAGGCCATACATGCGGACTTCTTGGCTGTAATACATATGGAATGGGCTGAGCGCGAGCAGCACGACTGCCCACAGGGGCAGCCAGCGCCGCCGCGGAAACGTGACGCGGGCGCTCCAGGCCAGCAGCGGCAGCGCAGCGGTCCCGGCAAGAATCGACAGCAGTCGCGCGCTCACCGCGCCCGTGTCGCCCGTCAGGCCGAACCAGCCGTGCAGCAGGGCGTAGTAGAGCGGGGGATGGATGTCACGCGCGGTCAGCCAGACCATGCGGCGCAGCGGCTCGGTGGCGAAGTAGATGCTGTAGCCTTCGTCCCACCAAAGAGGCTGCCAGTCCAGGCGCAGGGCGCGCAGCACCATGCCGCCGATGACTGCGAGGCCAATCCAGATGGCCGGCGCACGGAAGGCGCTGCGCATGTGGTTAGCGCTGCTCGTAGCGAACGTATAGCTCCTGCTGGGGGTCATTTTCGCGCAGGGTGAACGTGGCCGCGGGACCGACCGTTGCGCCGTTGGCGTCGACTAGCTGGACGACCCACACGCCGGCGGGCGACTCGCCTGGGAAATCGATTTTGTAGTTCTGGTAGCGCTGGCGCGCGTCCTGAAAAGGCCAGGTGAAGGCCGGCTGTCCGGCGAAGGAAAGGCCGCTGACGGGCATCTCTTGACCGTCACGGGTGACGCGCAGTGCGTAACCGGCCAGGGCCTCGTTGCCTGAGTAGACGTAGAGAAACACGCGCACAAGTCCGGTTTCGGGGAATTGCTCAAAGGTCTTGAGGTCGAAACTGGCCTGGGGCACGGGCGGCGGTATTGGCGTGGACTCCGCCAGGGGCGCGGCCGGCGCGGCGGCGGGCGTTTGACCCGGCGCAGTCGGGTTGTTCGGGTCCACCACCGGGACCACATCCACATTGCCCAACGTGTCCACGAACTCGGCGATGATCCATGCGCTCGCGCCGTCGAAACAGCAGACCTGCCACCAGGAGCCATCGGCGTTACGGCCGACGATGTCGAATTCTGCGCCCCGCTCGACCCCGGCGACGATGTCATAGTCGGTGCCCGGTCCCCGGCGGGCGTTGACCAACGGGGCATTGACGACGGCCTTAGCCGGCTCGGCGGCAGGCGCAGCCACGGGTTGGGGGGCAGGGGTCGCGACGGTCCCGCCGACGCCGGTACTCGGCGCGGCCGCCAGCGGCGTCGGGCCGACGAGGACGTTCGCCGGCGTGGGCGTGAAGGTCGGTTTCGGTGTGCGAATGGTGATCGGCCCGCCGGCATCCGGCTCGCCGGCAGGATTGCCACAGGCGGCAACTGCCAGGATAAGGAGGAGCAGCAGCAGGGTGCGCGCGTACGTCCAGGGATGCGCCACGCGCGGCGACCGATTGATATCAAGGTTGGGAGCAAAAGTCATCAGCGAACCCGTATCCAGCCAATATAGACTTCGCGGTTTGGATTGCTGGGCGCGGTCGTGAAGGTAACGGCTTCGGAGAGTTGGGTCCCCAGGCCGTCCGATACATAGACTGTCCACGTGCCTGTGCCAAGCAACTGCAGGGGCGTTGAATCGCCGCCAATGGTGGCCGGATCCGGCGGGCGATACTCGTATTTGTAGTTGTACAGGACGCGGCTGCCAGAGCCGGGCGGCGCACTGTACTCGAACACATCGGTGCTGGCAACGTTGCCGGCTGAGTTGGGCCGTTCAAAGCCCTCAAAGAGTACCGTAAAGTAGTAGCCCGGCGCTGGGTCCTCGTAAGGCGATACCCCTACGTAGACCTTGCCCCAAATGGACAAGTACTGATTTTCGGTCGGGAAAAACTGCGGGCCGACGGCGCGCTCGAAGGGATAGCGGGTCGGCGTGGGCGTCACCGTTTCGGTCGGCGTGGGGCTGGGAATGGGCGTGTCGGTAGGCGGCGGTGCGGGTGCGACCAGGCTGACCTGCACGCCACTGACGTCGTTGACGACGGTCACATGGGTGGCGACGACCCACGCCTGCTGACCACTGACACAACATATTTCAAGCCACGCGCCGTCTTCGGTGCGGCCGATGACCGCGACCGGTATGGATGGCCCGAGTTGGGCCAGCAGCGGATAGTCCAGGCCTGGACCGGTGCGCAGCGCGACGAGGCCGCTGGCAACGAGGATATACGGCGTAGCGGTAGCGGTCGGCGTGGCGGTCGCCGTCTCGGTGGGTGTCGCGGTTGGTTCCGCGGTGGGCGGCGGCGTGGGGACCAAGATCGCCTCGCCGGGCGGCGTTGTTGCGCCGGGTGTCTGCGCCGCGAGGGTGGCATCGGTCGGCTGGCCGATGGGCTGAACCACGATCGGCGTCGGCGTGGTTTGGTCCGCGCCGGGAGTCTCGACCGCGATCGGCGTGGGCGTCGTCGTTGGCACAATCGGCAGGACGGAATCGGGATCCGTGCCCGGCGGCACGATGATGACACCCGGTTGGCCTGCGGAGGGCGGCGTCACGATCACGAGCGTCTGGATCGCGACCGCGGTCGGCGTGAAGGTGGGCAAGAGTGTCGCGGTGGGTTCCGGCGTCGGAGTAGGGCGGTTGCGCTGCACTAGGTCGGCTGCGGAGCACCCCAACGTGAGCGCCAAGAAGACGCCCAGCGGCACGAGCCAACGCCGTGTGCGATCCGCACGGTGTGCTCGACGTGGAGAGGCGATGGCGTGATTGTGCAGCGGAGACGGTCGTTTCATCGTGTCCGTACCCACCCCACATAGACCTCGCGGTTAATATTGCCTGCCAACGTATTGAACTCGATGGCGTTGGATAGCTGTGTGCCGGAGGCATCGGTTAGGTAGATGCGCCAGTAGCCGTCGATCACTGAGGCGCGCGTCAACGTGGTCAGTGGGTCGTCTGCCTTCGGGTCCGGTGGGAGAAACTCATACTTGTAGTTGAACTGAACGCGATTGCCGCTGGCCGGACCCGGCGGCACGTTATATTCGAGATGGTCCATGCTGGGCGCTTCGCCCTTGGTATTGGGGCGGCCCTCAAAGGTTGAACCGTCAGTGCGGTTACGGAACTCCACCTTTAGGAAGTAGCCCGGCAGCGCCTCCCCACCGGGGGCGATGACCTTGATCCAGATTGTCAGCAACTCGTTGCTGGTGGGGAAGTAGAGCGGACCTTCGACCACCTGGAACGGGTAGGGCGTGGCGGTCGGTGTGAGCGTGATGGTGGGCGTCGCGGTGGGCGTCGCGGTCGGGGTCGAAGTGGGCGGCGCATCCGGCAGCACCAGGGTGACGCCGGTCGTATCGTTGTGTGCGTCAACATGCGTCTTGGCGACCCAGACCGATGCGCCATTTACGCAACAAATCTGGAACCAAGTTCCTTCGGGGTTCTGACCGATGATGGACACCGGGATATTGGGTCCCAGTTGCGCGACCAAGGGATAGTCCGGTCCCGGACCCGTGCGCAGATTGACGAGACCGGCGGCGACCATCACAAAGGGCGTGGGCGTCGCGGTCGGCGTCGGCGTGACCGTGGGCGTGCCGGTCGGCGTCGGCGTGGCGGTGGGAACCAACGCGCCCGGCGCGCCGGGCAGCGATGTCACACCGGGCGGCGGCAGGATGTCGCCGATGGGCGTCGCCAAGGGCGATTCCGGTGCGGGGGTCGCGGCGGCCGGCATGGTGGCGCTGGGCGTGGCGACCGGCGTCAAGATTGTGACGCCCGGCTGCGGCGTGGCAGGGCGCGGTGTGTCCGTGACGATAGGCGTGGGCGTGGGCGGCAGCGGAATCACCGACCGCGGGTCAACGCCCGGCGGGATCACGATCACTCCCGGCGTGCCGGCGTTGGGTGGCGTGACGACAATGAGCGCCTCGATGAAGTCCGGCGTCGGTGTGAATGTCGGGGCGGGTGGCCGCGTGGGAACCGGCGTGGGCGTGGCGCGGCCAAACAGGTCGCCCAACGCGCAGCCGGACAGCAGAAACAGCGCGGCGACCAACCCCATCACCCGCACCCCGGCGCGTGTCATACAGCGACCGGCAACGTCCGGGTAGGGGCGCTGCGTTGGGTGTTGCAGAGGGGACCGGCTATCCAGCAAGATGGGGACGCTACGTGCATGGCAAGCAAGGAGTTGGCGTTTTCATTGTTCTGGGCTATGCAGTATACCACCCTAGATCGCCGGAGCTCAACCGGACGACTGCCCGCCCGCGGAGTTCTAGGCTAGTACCTGGCGCACGACGGTGAGCAGCGAGTCCATGGAGTATGGCTTCCGCAGAAAATAGAGCGATCTGTCGTTGTCGCTCTCAAGCGACGCGCCGGCGTCATCGAAACCGGACGACATGATGATGGGGATCGCGTCATCGAAGCTGCGGAGCCGTGCGTATGTCTCTGCGCCGCTCATCACAGGCATCCGCATGTCCAACAGAATGGCGCGGATGCGGGCGCGTTCGGCCATGAACACGTCGATGGCTTCTTGGCCGTTGGCGGCCAACAGCGTGTCAATCCCGGCGAATTCCAGGATATCGCGCACCGCCTCACGGATCGCCGTTTCGTCATCGACAACCAGCACCAACCCATCGTCGAAGCTAGACTCAGTCATCGTTCGTTCGCTCACGTTGGTTTGTTGGGCTTGATCACCCAGCGGATGCTCTCCCGCTATGATACCATAGCCGGTTCCGAGTCGAAGAGTACAGAGGAAGCGCGTGCAGATGGATCACCTTGTTCAGCGTGCTGCCCAGTTTGCGACGAATGTGCACTTCGAGTATAGTTTGAGAGTTGTGATGCCTAGCTGTCTTGCACCTGCACTAATGTTGGCTGCGCACCTGTGTCGGGCCATATGATAGGTGCATATGACCAATTGAACTAAAAGCAAGTGATGTGAAATTGCCGGTTGCGCCGGACGTGGCTGCGTGTGGCGCGGCGAGGGGAAAGCAAGGGTAGAAACATGGGGCGAATGAAAGTATTGCTGACGCAGGACGTAGACAATCTTGGGCTGGCGGGTGAGATACACGCGGTGGCCGGTGGGTTTGCACGGAACTATTTGATGCCGCGTGGGCTGGTCGTTTTGGCTACCCCCGGTGCGTTGAAGCAGGCTGAGGAGATTCGTCAGGCGGCGACACGGCGGCGGGCGCGTGAGCGCGCCAATGCCGAGGCGCAGGCGTCCATGCTGGCAACGCAGAAGCTGCTCTTTGCCGCCCGGGCCGGCGAGACCGACCGGCTGTATGGCTCGGTGACGACGGCCGACATTGCCGAGGCGCTGAGCGCGGCGGTCGGCTTTGAGGTGGATCGCCGGCGCATTGAGTTGGAGCATCCCATCCGCGATCTGGGGATCTATGACCTGGAAATCCGGCTGATGCACGAAGTCGCGGCTTCCTTCAAGGTCGCGGTTGTGCGTGAGGGTGAGGGCTGGGCTGAGGCCGAGGCGCGCGCCGCCGAGACCAAGGCTGAAGTGGAAGCTCCCGCCGCCGCCGAATAGACGCCCGCAGGCGTCGGCAATTGGGTCAGAGATTTGGGCCGGTTCCTTGGGGAGCCGGCCATTTGTTATTGGGGGAGCGGCAGGTCGATCACGGCCAGATTGTGGAAGCCGTCGGGGCCGGACGTGTAGACGATCAGTTGTAGGCTGTCGGCGGGCAGCGGCAGCGGAATGCGGTAGCCGTCGATGGCCTGGGTGTGTGCGGCGTCGCCACGCCACAGCCCGTGAACCGGCGCGGGCCGGTCCACCTGGATCGGCGCGGACGAGACGGCATCCACCAGTTGGACGCCTTGCCGCATGGGCCGGACGCTGAGGTTCAGGCCGACCGGCCATTGTCCGGATGAAACCTCCCAAAAGAGCAGGATTTCTACGCCCGGTGCAGGTGGATCGAGCACCGGTGCGCCGGTCGCGGCGGGGCGCGTCGTATAGCCGGTCAATGTGACCTGGTCGGTGACGGGGACGCGCAGGGTGATTGACGGTTCTGCGACGGGTTGGCTGGCGGCGACGCGAATCCAGTCGCCGGAATGGCCGGCGAGCGCCGGCACGGTCGCCAACTCCGCCAGGAGGAGAGGGGCGGCGTCCGCCGTGGTGTAGACGGGGGAGCCGTCCGCAATCAGCCGGTCGGCCGCGCGGCTGCTCACCGTGTGGAGGTCGGCGCGGATGCCCCAGATTTGCGTGAGGTAACCGAGCGCCAGGGCATCGTCGACGGCGGCGAAGATCGCCGCATGGTCGGGCAAGGCGGGGTCAAGGAGCAGCGCGGCGCGATCCAGCGCGATGTCGCCGGGGCGATGACGGCTATCGGCGGCGGGCAGGGACGCCGCGGCGCGCCAGCCGGTACACACGATTAAGCCGGCCAGCGCGAGGGCAACGGCGGCGCGTGTCCAGCCCGCGCGGACGGCTGCAAGTTCCTGCATCAACTGGGCGACGCCCAGGAGGATGAGCGGGTAGGCCGGCAGGACGACCTGGAACCAGTTGCCGAAGCGATAGAGCCAGCAGAAGACGGTGTAGATCGCGAGTGTTCCCACTACGACGACGTTGAGGCGCTTTGGCAGCCGCCAGACGCCGATCAGACCGAGGACGAGCAGCGGCCAGGAGAGTTCGCCCCAGATGAGGTCCGGGAAGCCGTTGCCCAGGAAGGGGCGGCCCGGCTCAAAGGCCCAGGCTAGTTCGGCGCGTCCCTGGGCGGTGCTGACGAACGACCAGAACCAGGCGGCGGGGGATTCCCAGTTGCCCTGGCCCCACCATTGGGGGTTGGCGGCGCCGCGCAGATAGACGTAGAGGTAGCTGACGAGCGGCGCGCCTGCGGCAAGGATGGTCCCGGCCACGGCACGCGGGCGGCGCAACAGACCGGGCTGTTGCCAGAGCACGATCAAGACCAGCGGCGGGACGATGAAAGCGACGGTCGCCATGTGTGCGAGACTGACGCCGCACAGAAAGGCCAGCAGCAGCAACCAGCGCAAGCGCGGCCGGTCTTCCCGCCAGCGCAAGTAGACATAAACGATGGCGAGGGTCTGTGCGACGGCGCTGCTGTACTGCTC
>CAYJQA010000071.1:0-13925 GCA_964372065.1 uncultured Litorilinea sp. | reverse complement strand
GGCCAACCCCAGGCCGCCGCACAGCCGGGCCAACCGCCCACGCCGGGTCAGCCGCAGGCCGCGCCGCAACCGGGCCAACCCCCTGCACCGGGCCAGCCACAAGCCGCGCAGCAGCCGGGTCAACCTGCGCCGCCCCAGAGCGCGCTCCAGGCGTTGGAGATGACGCCCGCGGCGGAAGAATCGCCGCTGGATATGTTGAACGATATGTCGGACCTGCTCTCGGTCTTTGACGACGATACGGGCATCGAGCAGTGGTTGTTGGACATGAGTGACGGGTTGGATGACGTAGAGGTAACGACACTGGCGATAACATCTGCACAAGTGCTGCGCGGCCTGCGGGCGCCACAGTCCCGGCCCCAAGCTGCGCGGCTGACTCCACTTGCTGCTTGACTTTGATTTTACTTCGACGCGAACATTGGGCTACAGAGTACCGCAGGGACCGGCGTACACACGCCGGTCTCTGCGCGCCTGCCGCGGCTAGACGTTGGGCGGATCGTCGCCGCGGGTGGCGGCGCGCGGCCGGCGCAAGATCCAGGCGATGACGCCCGCGGCGACCAGGACGACGAACCCCGACAAGGTCAGCCGGACGACGGGGGCGGTCATGGGGTGGGATAGCCCGGCTGTGGCGTCGGTGGCTGCGACCGTCGCTTCGGCATAGGCCGGCAGTTGGGTGATGGTCGCGCCCGCCCGTGTGGTCGTGGTGACGGGCTGCGTGGCGGTGAGCGGCGCGGTGGGGGTGATTTCGACGGTCGGGGTGAGGGTCGCCGTGGCCGCGGGCGTAGGCGTCGCGGGCAGCGCCGGGAGCGTGAAGGGCGACGGCCCCGCGGGGGCCAACTCACAGGCGACGCCGTCGCCGTCCTCATCCAAGCCGTGGATGTCAAAGCCCACGGCGATGCGACACTGGTTGAAACATGCCTGGGCCGCGGACCAGAAAGGGAAGCTGCTGCATGCAAAGAGGTCGCTGCTGCAGGTGCAGGTTACGGCATAGGGCACGGCGGCGGGCGTGGTGGGGACGGCTGTGGGTGTGGCAAGGATGGACGTGGCGGGCGGCGTCGGCTGGTGAAGGGGGGCGGCGCTGCCGTCGGCGCGGAACAGGATGATCGCGCAGACGACAAATAGACCGACGCCGACAAGGCGACGCCAGATCCGAGCGGCGTGAATCGAGGTTGCGTCGGATGCAGAAACGACAGGTACCGGCGGCCTGGAGCGAACGGATCCGGCGCCGAACCGTGTCCCGCGCGTGGTCTTGCCGGATCTCCCCGGCCGATGGCCATAGCTTACCATTGAACCGCCGCCTCCGCAACGAAAGGGCAGCGGGGAGGGAGAGGGGGAGTCTCACGCAAAGCCGCCAAGGCCGCAAAGAAAAGCAAGAAGGAACAAAGTAGGACGAACGCGGGGAGAGAGGATGCTTCGCGCCCAGAGGCTCCTGGTCTCAGCATGACAAATGTCGTCCCCTTCTCCGCCCTTTGATTCTTCTTCTTTGCGTTCTTTGCGTGAGATATCTCTTCTTTCTCTGAGTCAGCCGCCGAGCACGGTCAACGCTTCGGGCAGGCTGGCGTCGGCCTTGACGTTGTAGTGGACGCTCACGATCTTGCCCGCTTCGTCGATGACAAAGTGGCTGCGGACGATGCCCATGTAGGTCTTGCCATAGTTGGTTTTCTCGCGCCAGACGTCATAGGCTTCGGCGATGGCGTGGTCTTCGTCCACCAACAGGGTGAAGGGCAGATTGAACTTGATCTTGAACTTCTGATGCGAGGCTTGGCCGTCGGGGCTGACGCCCAAGACGACCGCGTTCTTCTCTTCGATCTCGACATAATGGTCGCGGAAGCTGCACGCTTGGGTGGTGCAGCCGGGCGTGTCGTCCATCGGGTAGAAGTAGAGGACGACGCGCTTGCCGCGATAGTCGCTGAGTTTGACGGTCTTCCCCTCGTCGGTGAGGGTCGTGAAATCGGGGGCGAGATCGCCCACTTGCAATTCTGCCATACTGCCCACTCCTCGTTTGTTATGCCGAGTTTGTCGTCGTGATATGATCCTATGCGTCATTGTCGCCAAGCTGGTCCACCTTCTCCGCAACGATGATCACATTGATGGGCGGCGCGCCCTGTGCTCGTGTGGCCGCGCCGACTTTGCGCCGGAACACTTGGCAGGCGGCGCAGGTTGGAGTATGCTCGAAATCATGCATCGAACTCGCTATCTCCGGCTTCTCATCGCCTTCTTGGCGCTCGCGGTCGCGTGGCCGTCGCTGCCGGCGCGGGCGCAAACGGTCGCCCCGTCACCGGCGGCGGTGGCCCAGGTCAGTCCGTATGTCGCCGCACAACTGGCGGACGCCGCGGGGCCGGTGCCCCTGTGGGTGGTGCTGCGCGACCAACTGGACGCGGCGGCGGTCGTGCGTGGGGCAAGTGTGGCCGCGACCGGCGAGGCCGCGCGGGAAGCGCGGCTCGCCGCGGTCTATGCCGCGCTGGTCGCCCAAGCGGAGAGCAGCCAGGCCCCCCTCGTCGCGTGGCTGGACGCCCAGGGCATCCCCTACACGCGGCATTATCTGGTCAACCTGATTGCGCTGGAAGGCGATGCGGCGCTGGTTGCGGCGCTGCGCCAACGGTCCGATGTGGCGGCCATCGTGGGCGACCCGCAAGTCGCGGGAATAGACGTGACCGGGGTGGCGCGGCCGGGCTGGGCGCGCCGGATCGCGCCGGACGCAGCGCCGATGAGCGTGGCGTCGCCCTATGGCGTGGACCTGATCGGCGCGCCGTTGGTTTGGGCGCAAGGCTTTCGCGGGCAAGGCATTGTCGTTGCGGGGCAAGACACGGGCGTGGAATGGCAGCACGAAGCCCTGCGCGACCGTTATCGCGGCTGGGACGGCGCGGCCGTGGACCATGCCTATAACTGGCTGGATGCCTGGGCGGGCAGCGGCGGCGCCTGCCCCACGTCCGCCGCTGACCCGACCGCGCCGTGCGACGACAACGGGCACGGCACGCACACCGTGGGCACGCTGGTCGGTCGCGCCGGCGGGACCACCTACGGCGTCGCACCCGATGCGACCTGGATAGGCTGCCGGAACATGCTGTCCGGGGTGGGGACGCCCAGCAGCTATCTGACCTGTTTCGAGTTCTTCCTGGCTCCCTATCCCCAGGACGGTGATCCGCTGCGCGACGGCCGCCCGGACTTGGCCCCGCATGTAGTCAACAATTCTTGGGGCTGTCCGCCCAACGAAGGGTGTGACACCGGGACCCTGACCACGGCGGTGGAGACGCTGCGCGCGGCGGGCATCCTGATCGTCGCCTCGGCCGGGAACCTCGGCCCCGGTTGCTCCAGCACGCGCGACCCCATCGGCATTTACGATGCGAGTTTGAGCGTGGCCGCGCATGACGCGGGGGGCAACTTGGCGTCGTTTAGCAGCCGCGGGCCGGTGATGGTGGACGGCAGCGGCCGGCTCAAGCCGGACCTGGCCGCGCCGGGCGTCGGCGTCTACTCCGCCGCGCTGGGCAACGGCTACCGTTTTTCGTCGGGGACGAGCATGGCCGCGCCCCATGTGGCCGGGGCGGCGGCGCTGCTGTGGTCGGCCGCGCCCGATCTGCTGGGTAACGTCGACTTGACCGAGCAAGTATTGCTGAAGAGCGCCACGCCGGTCCTGGACGCGGATTGTACGGACTCCAGCACGCCGGTTTCGCCGAACCCGTCGTTTGGCTATGGCCGGCTGAATGTGGCCGCGGCGGTGACGCTGGCGCGCGCGCCGTGGCGCGTGGCCGTGCGAGTCGCCGACGACGCGGACGCGCCGGTGCAGGCCGCCGTGGTCCGGCTGACGGATCGGCGCACGGGCTATGTCTATACGGCGACGACCGGCTTTAACGGCGCGGCCTATCTGTCGCCCGTCTTTCACGGGGTCTATGCGGTGACCGTTGACGGCGACGCCGCGACCTTGCCTGATCTGTCACTGGTCGCCGGTGACGGCCCGGTCACGTATACCTGGCAAGGGGACGGCCTGGCCGCGACCGTTGCCGCGCAACCGGAAGTCGTCGAACCGCCGTTCACGCTGTGGCTGCCCAGGTACTTTGCCCCATGAGGTGGCCAACAAGGGCGCTGCCGATTGTGCTGACGCCCGGTTTTTTGGATAACACGGCCATCCTCGGCGGGATGGCGTCCTACCTGCGCCGGCAGGGCACGGACGTCTATCCGCTTTCGCCCCAGCCGAGCAACGGAACGGTGGGCATCGACGCGCTGGCGGGGCAACTGGCCGCGTTGATCGACGGCGCGCTGGGGCCGGCGCAGCCCTTTATCTTCTTCGGTTTCAGCATGGGCGGGCTGATCGGGCGCTATTATCTGCAACATCTGGGCGGCGACGCGCGCATCGCGCGGCTGATCACGCTGGCGACGCCGCACCGGGGGAGCTACACGCCGCTGCTGCTGCCCCGGCTACCGGCCCTGGTGCAGATGCGGCCCGGCAGCGACTTTCTGAACGACCTCAACGCGGATCTGGACCCGCTGCGGCGGCTGGAGTTTGCCGCGTATTGGACCCCGTTCGACCTGTCGGTGACGCCCGCGGAACACGCCTACTTGCCCGACTTTCCGGCGCGGCGGGTGATGTCGCCTTTCCACGGCACCTTGCTGCTCGACCCGTGGGTGCTGAGCGAAGTCGGGCGGGCGCTTTGTGCGCCGCTGGCCCCGTGCGCCGGCTAGGCCGTCGCCCACGCGAAGAGGCAGAGCAGGGAGTCGCACGCAAAGCCGCCAAGCGCGCCAAGAAAAGCCAGAACAAGGGGCGCATTTCAGGCTTGGGGCGAGGTTTGCCCGCACGGTAGGTGACTGTCACCTGCGTCGCCCCCAACATGAAATGCACCCCAGAACAAGGTCAGAACTGTCATGTTGAGCGATAGCGAAGCATGACAACGACAGCGGTCTGTCATTCCGAGTATCCCACGCCGGGTCTCTTGCTGCCCCTAACGGTGCGCTGATCCTGGCCACATAAAACCGCCGCTACCCCCAACAGGAGATAGCGGCGGCGAGATGTCGGTTCACCCGTTATGCTAAACGGAGCGAAGCATCCCCTTCTATATGGCGAGGGGACCCTTCGCTATCGCTCAGGGTGACAGGAGTTGTCACCGCCTTTGCGTGAACTGCTCTCCGCTTAGTCCTCGCGGCGGGTGGCGCCCATGATCACCAGCGCCACAAAGCCGATCGCGCCCAGCACCCCGGCCAGCACGCCCACCGCGCCCACACGGGTCAACCAGACAGGCGCGACCATCGCGGCGGCCGGCTCCGTGGACGTCAGCGCGACATCGGTGGGCGCATCCAGGGGGCCTCCGGGTGTGCGGTCGCTACGCGCCAGGTCGGGTGTGGCCGTCGGCCGGGTGCCCTCTGGGCGCGGCGTGGTCAACTCCACAAAGCTGCACGCCTTCACCGATACGTTATCCACGTACATGGCCGAGCGCCCGCTCACGCCGTCGTTGTTGACGGCAAAGACCAGGCTCACCCGTTGGCCCGCCAGCGCGGTCAGGTCATAGTCCAGCGTCAGCCAGGCGCGGTCGTTGAGCTGCGCGCCCAACGCACGGCCGGCAAACTGTCCCGTGACCGCGTTGTAGAGGTCCACATACTGCAAGTCGCCCGGTCCCGGCTCCTCGTCAAAGAGGGGGTAGTAGCGGAAGCTCAACACAATGCTGGACGCATTGGGCGGCAGCGCCAATTCTTGGTCCGCCGCGCTGATGCTGGCCGCATTGGTCCCTTGCGTAATCCCCAGGCGCAGTGCTTGGCGGCTGGCGTTGAAGGTCTGCTCGGTGGCAAAGACCGGCGCGCCGGCCCCGGTCGTCAGCGTCCAAGCCGTGTCGCCGGTCTCGAAGTTGCCGTTGGTCACCAGTTCGATACAGGGCGTGCTGCTGCTGGGGGCAGGCGTCCCGGCGGCCGCGAGGGCGGGCGCGGCGGCCGGCGCAATCACGCCTGCGGGAGCGGCCTCGGCCCCCAACATGGGCGGCAGCATCTCACAGGCCATGCTATCGCCGTCTAGGTCCAGGTCATGGACATCCAGCCCCACCTGCGCCATACAGTAGTCGTGGCAAGACTGCGCCTCGCCCTGCGTGGCGTAATCGGTACACGCCAGGGTGTCGGCGCTACAGTCACAGATGCCGGGGATCGTGCTGCTGGACGCCAGGGCCAACAGTGGCGCGACACTCAACTGGGCGCTCAGCGAAGGTTCGGCGGTCGCCGCGCGGGCCGCGCTCACCGGCGCAACCGCCGCGCTCACCGACTCCGGCGGCGCAACCGCCCCGCTCGGCACGAGTGGCGTAAGCGCTTCGACGATGCTCACGATGGTCGCGTTAGCGGTCTGGATGGCTGTCGCAACGCCTTCGAGCACGCTATCGTCAGCCGTCAACATCGCGGTCTCCAGCGTGTCCAGCGCCGTCTCCAGATCGGTAATGGCGGCGAGGAGGGTCGCCCATTCGGTTTGGAACCTGGTGGGCACGCTCAATGTGCGCGCTTGGCCGATCAGGAGCCGGAGATCGGCAATGTAGCCCGCGGTCACGACCGGCCACTCATCCTGGCTCATCAGACCAGGTGTCGTGATCGCCGCGGCTACCTGTGCGCTGAGTCCGCTAAAGGCCGGGACGTACAGGGCATACCAATCCTGGACGGCCTCCAGGAACGCCAGTTCGTCCTCAGTCGGCGTGGGCGTGAACGTCGGCGTCGGCGTCTCCGTGGCGGTCGGCGTGAGGGTCGGCGTTTCGGTGGGCGTCGGCGTCACGGTCGGCGTGTTGGTCGGGATCGGTGTGTTGGTGGGGACCGGCGTGGGCGGGTAGCAGACATCCAGGCTTACGTCGTCCAGGTACATCCACGTGCGCGTGCCGCTCTTGTCGTTGAAGACGTTGAAGTAGACATAGACGCTCTGGCCGCGGAACTCGGTCAGGTCCACCAGGCTTTCGCTCCAGCCGCCCTCGTTCTCGCGCACTCGCTTGAGAATCTTGACGGTGTTGCCGTGGGGACTGAGCAGGATCAATTCCTGGCGGTCGCTCATGGCCGACGGGTTCGGGTCTGCCCCTTCTTCGGTGCGATAGTAGTGCCACCAACGCAACTGGGCGATGCTGGCGTTGCCGGGGATATTCACCAGCTGGGAGATGGACGAATAGCTGACCTTGTCCATGACCCAACCGGTGCCGGGGCGCGGGTCGCCCAACTGCACGGCGCGCAGCCCGCCGTGCTTATCCAGGCTGGTGAGCTTGCCGGGGATGGGGTCGTCGCCGAGGAGCCAGGTCCCGTCCAACTCAAAGTCGCCGTTGATCATGATGTTTTGGCAGCCGCCGGGCAGTGTGGGGAGCGGCGTGGGCGTGATGGACGGCGTCCCTGTGGGCGTGGGCGAGCCGGTGGGCGTGGGCGTCAAGACGCTGGGACACCCGCTGCTCTGCGACGTGTTGAACGTCCCCGGTGTAATACAGCGTGGGGCAAAGTCGACGCTATTGTTGCCGGTATCGTTGCCGTCGGGGAAGCGCGAGACGCTCAGACCGTCGATGACGCCGATGTTGACCACGCTGGCCCCGTTGCCTTCGGTATAGGGCGCGCCCGTGTTGCCGCCGTAGCTCACCGTATCCACCAGCGTATTGGACGGCTGATAGACGAGCGCGACCGCGGAAGGCAGCGTGTTTTCGATGAAGTTGCTGGCGGGCGCGATCACCAGGTCACAGTTGGGCACGTTGGCCGGGTTGCCACAGACCACGTAATAGTCGCCGCCCACCAACGAGATATTGGGCAGATCGATCTCGCGGTAAATGGACGCGCCGCCGCCGTTGCCGTTGACCAAGCGCAGGATATAACTGTCCAGGTTGACCGGCGAGCCGGTGACATTTTTGATCTCGATAAACTCGCGGTCGTCGTTGCCCACGGCGGTATACGCGACTTCGTTGACCACGACGCCGCTGCTAATAAAGCTCACCGGGTTGGGCGCGGCCGCAATAAAGTTCACCGCGCCGCTGCCCAGGCTGGGGTCGCCCGGATTGGCGCGCGAAATAAACTGGTTGGACAAAAAACCGCCGTCGGTAATGTAGGCAGCAAAGAGCTTGACCTCCGACTGGCTAACGGTGAGGTCCACGCCGACGCCGGTCGCCGAATAGCTCAGGCGGCTCTCAAAGCCGCTGGTTGTATTACTATTGGCGGGCATGGCGCGCAGATCGCCGGCGGGGTCGTTGCGGTCGCCCAAATAAAGATTGGGGCCGCCGCCGCTACCGTAGTTGCCCGACAGTGTGTAGAGATTCCAGAAGAAGTTGGTCTGCGTCGGCTCCGTGCCGATGAGCAGGACGTAATCCGGGAAAAAGCCCACGTCGAAGACGGCGAAGCTTGGTCCAACGGCGACGCCAAAGTTGTTGATGCCCGCGGTCGCGCCGGCGCGCCCGAAATTGGCGTCCGCATAGCCGCCCGGCTTGGAATCAATAAAGACCATGATCTGATTGCCGGACTGCACATTGCCCGCCACCCCTAGATAGAGGTAGGTGCTGTCGATATGGGCGTAGAGGGCGTTGATCTCATGGCCCGCGCCAAAGCTGGGGGCTGGGCCGCCGGCGCTGGTCCCCAACGAACGCCAGTTGGCGTCGCTCAGGTTGCCGTCGATGCTGATTTGGGCGGCGGCGGTGGTATAGGTGAACAACGTCAGCCCGGCGGCGAGCGTGAGCATCACCACCAGGCGACGGAAAAGGCTAGTATGGGCCGTGCGGACCCGGAGGTCTGTCGGCAGAAGATACGCAAATGCTTTCGTCATTGCGCCCCTTTCCAGGTACATTCGTCCATCAGGCCCCACCGAAGTGTACCAAGTCTTCAGGTGGTCGCGCAACCAGGTGCACAGACACATGCTACACGCCGCCGCTTGACGTCGTGTGCTATGTCCTAACGATGATGACGTGCCGGGAACGGAATGGATATTGCCAGCTTAGGTTGACAAATGTCGATTCTGCTATTACGAAAGCGGGCGGCCCGGCGCGCCCAATAACCGCCTCTGCGTTACGTGCTATGCGAATGGCCTCTTACAAGCCCAAGTCCACCAACGCCTCGGCCACCCCAAATAGCTCTAGGTCGCCCAATTTGGCCTTGAGTCCCGCGGCATCTATCGCGACCTCGAAAATCTCCGCGCAGACTCTCGGAACGTTAGGATTCAGGTTCTCGATGATGCTGCAATCTTCCTCATTCGGAACATACCAAATGGCCCTGGAGCTACTAATATATTCGCGACCTTGGTTGTCCACCAGATCAATGCCGCCGTAGGTTAGCATGTCACTACTCCGGTTCTCCACTTCAAGGCGGACACGGATGAACTTGCCGGAGGTGGTCAGCGGATCCCGATAGCTATCAGTACTGGTTAGCGTATTCCCCAAATTCTCGGCGGCGAAGATGCGCCAACGGACGTCAGCTACCATCACGTCCATGCCAACCCTGAGGATTGGCGTTGGCATGGACGTCGCGGTCGGCGCGGGCGACGGCGTCGGCGTGGGGTGCGGTGTATTGGTGGGCGTCGGCGTAATCGTGGGCGTGGGCGTCGGCACGGCCCCCGCGAGGGTCGCGCGGTCCGGCGCGCCGGCCACATCTTCGGCGGCGCTCCAGCTGCCCACGGACAACTGATACCAGTCACCGGTTGCGGTGCGCGCCACGATGGTGACACAGGTTCCGGCCCGCAAGGAACTCACCGCCACGCTCTCACGGTCGGGCCTCCCATAGAGGCTTGCCGTTTTGTTCGTCTGGGGACAGCCGGCGGGCGGCGGCGTATCCGTGGGCACGGAGGTGGGCGTCGGCAACAGCGTTGCGGTGGCGGTGGTCGCCGGCGTAGAGGGCGGGGTGGCCGTCGCCACGGCGGCCAGGGTTGGCGCTAGCACCTGGCTGCGGTCCGCGACAAGCGCGGCGGGCGGCGCGGTCGCAAGGAGCGTCGACGTGCTCGTCGGGGCGGTGGTCGCCGGTGTGTCTTGGGTCGCCTGCGCCACCTGAACCGTGGCCGGCGGCGTACCCGCCGTGTTGACCACAATGGGTGTAAACCCTTGCGGGTTGTAGGTCGGAAGGCGCAGCACGATCACGGTCAGCGCAACAATGGCGCTCAATGTGATCAACAGCATGCCCAGCAAAACGGACATCAACACGCTGTTGGAAGGAGCCGTGCGCGCGGTCGCCGGGTCGGTCGTTGTCAAATACCGCAAGCGCGTACGCTTCACTTCCTCCACATCGTCTACCAGGTCGCGACCGCAATACCGGCAGACAATCGCGTCGGCCCGGATTGTCTCGGCACAATAGGGGCATTGCTTGGCATCTTCAGGGGGTCCCATTTGGATGCGCCTTTCAGAAAGGGGAACAAAATCGACGTGTGCTTGACGAGTTCCGAAAGGTCGGTATTGTTCAGCCTACACAACAACTCTATCTTACGGCGGAGTTGTACCCCGCGTCAACGATTTCCGGAAAACCAGCTCTGGACGCACATTCGGCTATCCGAAGCACCGCGAATGGAGGGGTACACGCTGTCACAGGGAGCTTTCATCCAAAGGGATGAGCCGCAAAGGACTTCTGGGCGGGTCAGGTGTGGCGCGGAGGACTGCATCATTTGCACGCTTACGGGTGAACTCCGTTCATGGAGCTTGGCGTGAGATGCCTTCTTCTCCCTACTCCGGCGCGGGGAGGTCGAGCACGGCTAGGAGGCGCGCAGTCGCGCCGGCGGGCAGCTCAGGGTCGGGTAGGGCGTGATAGAGGCGGACGGTGCGGGCGAGCGTGTCGATCACCACGCGGCAGTTTTGGCATGCGGCCAGATGGGCGTCGATCTGCGCGCAGAGATCGGCGGCGGCGTCGCCGTCCACATAGGCGGAGAGGTGGGGCAGCAGGTCCGCACAGCGGCCGTGGGTGTGGCTCACGGGTGAGGCTCCTGGGGACGCTCAGCGAAGTAGGCGGAAAGCTGTTCGCGTAGCGCCAGCCGGGCGCGATGCAGCCGCACCTTGACGTTGGCCTCGCTGATGCCGACGACGCCGGCCGTCTCGGCGGTGGAGAGGCCCTCCAGGTCGCGCCAAATAAAGACGATCCGCAGGTCGGGCGGGAGCGTGGCGATGGCCGCTTCCATGACCTCGTGTAACTCGTCGTCGAGGAGCGCGGTTTCGGGCAGCCCGGACCAATCCACGAAGAAACGGGGGGCGGGCGTGTCGCCGTCGCCATCCTCGACCGGGACCGTCTGGGGGCGCGCGCCGGCGGCGCGCCGCCGCCGGGGGCCCTGGTTGGTGGCGATGCGATAGAGCCAGGTGGAAAGGCGGCTGTGGCCCTCAAAGCGCGGCAGGGCCGTGATGGCGCTGAGAAAGGTCTCTTGCAGCGTTTCTTCGGCGTCATGCTCGTTGCCGCACATGCGCCGCGCCACGTTGTAGACCGTCTGGTGATGGGCCTCCACCAGCGCCGCGAGCGCCAGCTTGTCGCCTTGTTGGGCGCGCGCCACCAGGACTGCTTCGTCGGTCATAGTCATTGCCCCTCGCGGGTCGCATGTCGGCGAAAGCGCCGCCGTGCGCCGGGCGAACTCTTGTCGATTGTCGCACGGGCCGCGGCGCGGTCTTCTCTTTATGCCTATAGTATACTGTGACGCGCCGGGAACGCCGAAGGCGCACTGGCGGGGCCGGTGAACGACAGACGACAACGCTGAAGAAAGACCATCTCCAATCGCGGGGTCAAGGTGTATCCCGATGGCCTGCCGGAGACCTTCTGCACCGACCGATGGCGCTGCCGTTATCTGGGGAGCGCCGGACCTATTAGCTTCGCGCAGGTGCTCGACCTGCTGCGCCGTCTGGACCAAGCGGGGCTGGATGTGATCAAGACCGAGCATCTCTATACCTTTGACGGCGAGTTGGGCTATTCGCTGGGCCAAGGGGAATAGCACGCCGCGTGTATTCGTTTACCAACCACAACCTGAGGAATCGACACGACATGACCACTGCCGCCGCGACATCCGAACTGGCGACCTACCGCCGCCTCTTTGACGAGAAGTACAAGAACTTGGCCGATCTGCTGGGCGGTCTGCCCAACGACGCGTTGTTGTGGAAGCCCTTTGTGACCAGCCCGTGGCAGGGCGAGTGTAACTCCATCGGCCGGATTGTCGGCCACAGCGTGTCATCCACGGTCTTTCTGCTGCGCCGGGCCGAGTATGTGCTGGGCCGCCGCGCGTGGGCCGACCTGGACGGCGACGAGGGCAGCGAGGAGTTCGGCCCGGCCAATCATGAGGTGGCCTATCTCCAGGCGCGCGCGGCCCGCACGCAGGCCTTTGTCCACGACTTCTTGGACAGCCTGACCCCGGCGGATCTGGACGCGGCGCGCCCCCATCCCGAGCGCCCGCGCGAGTTGACCGTGCGTTATGACATCGGCCATGCCATCGAGCATTTGGCGCTGCACATCGGGCACGGCCAACTGACGCGCCAACTCTGGGCGATCCACGCCGCAGCGTAGCATCCCCCAGGCGAGGGGATCCTTCGCCTTGCGGCTCAGGGTGACAGGGTGTTACTGTCATGCTGAGCGCAGCGAAGCATCCCCTTCTGCCGTGCGAGGGGACCTCTCACCTGCGGCTCAGGGTGACAGCCGCTCGCCGGTGGCTTGTACAGCGAACTCATGTGAGAAAGACGATGCGCGCGGGCGGGGCTTTGACGGAGCCTCGCCCGCGTCTTTGCGCTGTCTGCCGGATCGCGCGGGTGGAATGTCGCGGGCAAGGGTCTGCGCAAGCATCAAGAATTCATACTTTCTTGTACAATACAAGCCAACCCACCTTTTTTCGCACAATCCAGGGGCAAGCACAACGAGGAGGACTCTGTGAGTAAGTACCGGACTGCTATTATCGCCTGCGGCATCATCGCGCGCGTACATGCGCGCGGGTGGCTCGGCGTCCCCGGCCAGCCGACCGAGATCGGCGCGCTGGCCGACACGAACCCGGATGCCCGCCGTGAGTATGGCGATTTCTTCGGCGTGGGCGAGGATCACCGCTACGCCGATTATCGCGAGATGTTGGACAAGGAGCGGCCGGACTTTGTGGATGTCTGCTCTTGGCATCAGCAGCACGCCGAGATGGTCATTGCCGCGGCCGCGCGCCGGCCTAAGGCGATCATCTGCCAAAAGCCCATGGCGGTAGACCTGGGCGAGGCCGACGAGATGCTGACGGCCTGTGAGCGCAACGGCGTCAAGCTGATCATCGCCTATCAGCGCCCGCATCATGCTACCTGGATGAAGGCGCGCGAACTCATCCGCCAGGGCGTGATCGGCAAGGTTACGCAGGTGCAGATGGACGACGGCGGCAACATCCTCAACACGAACTCGCACAATATCCGGCTGGCGCTTTTCCTGATGGACGAGCCCAAGGTCGAGTGGGTAGTGGGGGCGGTTGAGCGCACCACCGACCAGGTCGAGCGCGGGCTGCCGGCGGAAGACGCCTGCATGGGCATGGCCGGGTGTGATAACGGCGCGACCATCTTGATCCAGGGCAACCTGGTGTCGGGGCTGGGGCAGGGCTGCCGGGTGATCGGCACCGAGGGGATCATGGAGTTGGACACCACCCGCCACCCGGACAGCGAGATTCCGACCGACGCGCCCATGTACTCGCCCGAAGGCCCATCGGCCCGCTATAACTATGAGATCGGCACCGTGAAGTACCTCAACGCGACGTCGAACGGGTGGCAGCAGGTCGAGGAGCCGTGGTATGACTGCTGGTCGCACCAGTGCCAGGAAGCGATCGACTGGGTCGAGGGTCGCGTGGAGACGCCCATCAGCGGGGCCGAACGGGCGCGCGCGGTGCAGGAAGTGATGATGGCGCTGTTCGAGTCGGCGCGCAAGCGCCAGCGCATCTACCTGCCGCTCAAGACGCGCGTCAACCCGCTCAAGCTGATGGTCGAGAGCGGCGATCTGCCGGTCGAGTGGCCGGGTCGCTACGAACGCCGGGCGCGGCTGGTGCGCGGCGAGGCCATGTCCTGGCA
>CAYJQA010000070.1:6907-13951 GCA_964372065.1 uncultured Litorilinea sp. | reverse complement strand
GTATAATATGGCGCTAAACGCGGCGGTGCTGGTGGGGTCACTGGGCGGCTCGTTCCTGGCGGATCAGTTGGGACTGGCGACAACGTTGCTCTTGGCGGGTATTGCGCGCGCGTTGGCAGGTCTGGCAATCTGGTGGTGGCGCTGATCGCCGCGCGGACGCCGGCGGGCGGGCCGGGCGTGACGCTTGCGGCGCGCGCCGTCCAATGTTAAGGTGGGCAGCATCATGGAACCGAAACCTACGGATGATCGATTCCCCCCTTTTGTGGTGAGCAGCGCCGAATTGCTGGTCCTGCTGGCGGTGCTGCTGCCGCCCGCGGCGGTGGACGACATGGGCACGCTGATGATGGAGCGTAAGGTCATCACGCCCTATGGCGTGGTCGGACCCGTCGCCCTGCGCCAGTTGGACGACCAGACCAACATCTGGATTCAGCCCTATACCGGCGAGGCGTCCCGCACGGACCCGCGCGCTACCATCTTTGCGGCGTATGCGCTGGGCGTGCGGCGTATATTGGCGTGGGATATGGTGGTGGCGCTTAACCCGGTGCTGCCGCGCGGTCAGGTGGGTGTGGTGGCGGACTATGTGGACTGGACGCGGCAGCCCGGCACGTTTCACGGCGCGCCCCCGGCCATGGCGCTGATGCCGGACGGTAGCGGCCCCGTCTTCTGTCCGCGGCTGATAGCGGCTCTACACCGCACGCTGCCCTTTGCGGTGGATGTGGTCTATTTGGGGACGGACGGCCCGCGGCGCGAGACGCCGGCTGAGGCGCGGCTCTTTCGCCAATGGGGCGCGGATGTGATGGGGCATAACATTGTGCCCGAAGCGGCGCTGGCGCGTGAGGCAGGCATTTGCTTCGCCGGGCTGACGACAGTGGGCGATTTCGGCGCCGACCGCGCCGCGCCGGCGGCGGGCGGGGAAGTGCGGGCGTCGCTCAGCGCGGTATTGAGCTGCCTGCCGGACTTTGCCGCGGCTTCGGCCACGGGGACATGCGATTGCGCGGGGCCGGTCGCGGCCCGCTGACAAGCATCGCACTGGCATCGAGAACGACGGGCGCGCAACCCGCGCGCGTCCGGCTAGTGAATGGGGAGCGTCATGACAGTTGCCGGATTTGACCTGCTGCGTGAAGAAACGATTGCCGAGATCAACACGACGGCGCGGCTGTATCGCCATGCGGCGACGGGCGCGCAGGTGCTATCGCTGATCAACGACGACGAGAACAAGGTCTTTGGGATCACGTTTCGCACGCCGCCGCCGGACTCCACGGGGGTCGCCCACATCATGGAGCATTCGGTGTTGGGCGGGTCGCACAAATACCCGCTGAAGGAGCCGTTTGTCCAGTTGGTCAAGGGGTCGCTCAAGACGTTTCTCAACGCCATGACCTTTCCCGACCGCACAGTCTATCCGGTGGCGAGCACGAACCTACAGGACTTCTACAATCTGGTGGATGTGTACCTGGACGCGGTGTTCCACCCGCTGATTACGCCGCATCACCTGGACCAAGAGGGGTGGCATTACGAGTTGGAGAGCGTGGACGCGCCGCTGCGGTATAAAGGCGTCGTCTTCAACGAGATGAAGGGGACCTACTCGTCGCCGGACAGCCTGCTCTACCGGGCGAGCCAGCAATCGCTCTTTCCCGACAACGTGTATGGGCTGGATTCGGGCGGCGACCCGGCCGCGATCCCTCAGTTGACGTATGCCCAGTTCACCGGCTTTCATGGCAGCTACTATCACCCGTCCAACAGCCTGATCTACTTTTATGGCGACGACGACCCGGAGCAGCGGCTGCGGATCCTGGACGCGTACCTGGCCGCGTACACGGCGCAGCCGGCCGAGACGGCGGTCCCCTTGCAGCCGGCGTTTGACGCGCCCCGGCGCGTTACGCGGCCCTACAGCACCGACGCCGAGCCGAAGACGTTTGTGCAAGTGAACTGGCTGCTCCCGCCAGGCGACGATGCGGCGCTGGTCATGGGGTTAAGTCTGCTGTCGTATGCGCTGGTGAGCACGCAGGCGTCGCCCCTGCGCAAGACGCTGGTGGATTCCGGGCTGGGCGAAGATGTCACCGGCGGCGGGCTGAGTACGACGCTGCGCCAGATGACTTGGAGCGTCGGGCTGAAGGGCGTCGCGCCGGAACGCGCGGGGGAAGTGGAGCCGCTGATCCTGGCCACGCTGGCGGAAATCGCCCAGACGGGGTTGGAGCCGGATATGGTGGAGGCGGCCTATAACACCATCGAATTCAGCCTGCGCGAGAATAATAGCGGGTCGGCCCCGCGCGGGCTGCTGACCATGTTCCGCGCCCTGCGAACCTGGCTCTATGATGGCGACCCGTTGGCCCCCCTGGCCTTTGAAGCGCCGCTGGCCGCGGTGCGCCGGGCGTTGGACGCAGAACCCGGTTATCTGACCGGGATGATCCGGCGCTATCTGCTGGACAACCCACACCGCACGACGGTACACCTGACGCCGGATCCCGCCTACAACCAGGCGCGTGAGGCCGAGGAGCAGGCGCGCTTGGCGACCGCGCGCGCCGCCATGACGACCGCCGACCTGGAAGCGATAGTCGCCAACACGGCGGAGCTGAAGCGTCGCCAGGAGACGCCCGACACGCCGGAACAGCTGGCGTTGGTCCCAACGCTCAAGCTGAGCGACCTGGAGCGCGCCGTCAAGACCATCCCCAGCGTGGTGAGCGATCTGCACGGCGGGAAGCTGCTCTATCACGACCTGTTTACCAACGGCATCGTCTATCTGGAACTGGCGTTTGACCTGCACGGCGTCCCCGCGGACCTGCTGCCGTACGCCAAACTCTTTAGCCAGGGCTTGGTCGGGTTGGGCACGGCGAAGGAGAACTTCGTCAAGCTGTCACAGCGCATCGACCGGACCACCGGCGGGATTGGGCCGGGCACGTATCTGTCGTCGACGCGCCAGGACGCCCAGGGTCTGGCCTACCTCCTGGTGCAGGGCAAGGCCACCGTGGCGCAAGCGCCCGCCATGCTGGACATCCTGCGCGACATCCTGCTCACGGTCAAGCTCGACTATCGCGACCGGCTGCGCCAGATGGTGCTGAAGAGCAAGGCGCGGCTGGAGGGCGGCTTGGTCCCTTCAGGCCATTCGGTGGTGGACGGCCGCCTGCGGGCCGGGTTTGCCACGGCCGCGTGGGCGGGCGAGCAGATGGGCGGAGTGGATTATCTGGGCGCGCTGCGGCGGCTGGTGACTGAACTGGACGAGGACTGGCCGGGCGTGCTGGCGAAGCTGGAGGCCGTGCGCGACTTGGTGGTCAACCGGCAGACGCTGATTGCCAACGTGACGTTGGACGCGGCGGGGATGGCGGCCTTTGGCCCGGCGCTGGCGGACTTCGTGGCGGGGCTGCCTGCCGCGCCGCACGCCGCGGTGGCCTGGACGCCCGGCGCCCGCAGCGGGCATGAGGGGCTGAGCATTCCGGCGCAGGTGAACTATGTGGGCAAGGGCGCGAATCTCTATGACCTGGGCTATGGCTATGACGGGTCGATTCACGTGATCACCAATCACCTGCGGACGAGCTATCTGTGGGACAAGGTGCGCGTGCAGGGCGGCGCGTATGGCGCGTTCTGCCGCTTTAGCCGCGAATCGGGTGTGCTGACCTATCTGTCGTATCGTGACCCGAACCTGCTCAATACGCTGGCGGTCTTTGACCAAACGCCGGACTTTCTGCGCGGGCTGTCGCTGAGCGACGACGACTTGACCAAGAGCATCATCGGCGCGATTGGCGTCATGGACGCCTATCAACTGCCCGATGCCAAAGGCTATACGGCGCTGGCGCGCTATCTGGTGGGCGAGACCGACGAGCAGCGGCAGCAGACGCGGGATGAGGTGCTGGGGACGACCGCGGCGGATTTCCGCGCCTTCGCCGATGTGCTGGACGCGGTGCGCCGGGAAGGGCGCGTGGTGGTGCTGGGCAGCGCCGAGGCGCTGGCCGCGGCCAATGCGGAGCGGAGTGACTTCCTGAACATCCAGCGGGTGTTATAGGTCCAAACGCCCCGCAGCGTTGGCGGCGTTTGTGCTACAATGCACAAATCGAGGCCGCGGCGCGGGGCCGCGTCGGAAGCGACAGGCCGGGAATGATGCCATGAACAATCGACGCTATGCCGGTTTTGCCTGGGGTGTGTTGGCGTTTAACGTACTGGTCGTGCTGTGGGGCGCATTTGTGCGGGCGACCGGGTCGGGCGCGGGCTGCGGCAGCCACTGGCCGCTGTGCGAGGGTGTGGTGATTCCACGCGCACCGCAGATCGAGACGATGATCGAGTTTTCGCACCGCTTGAGCAGCGGGGCGGCGCTGATCCTGGTGGTGGCGCTGGTCCCGTGGGCATGGCGCGCGTTTCCACGCGGGCATCGCGTGCGGAAGGCGGCGCTGGCCGCGCTGATCCTCATGGTTGTGGAGGCGCTGATCGGCGCGGGCCTGGTGCTGCTGGAACTGGTGGCAGCGAATGTATCGGTGGCGCGGGCTTACTGGATGGCGGGCCACTTGGTTAACACCTTCCTGCTGCTGGCCGCGCTGACGCTGACGGCGTGGTTTGCCGGGGGCGCGGCGGGCGCACGGCTGCGGGGACAGGGCGCGACCCTGTGGACGCTGGTCGCGGCGCTGCTGGGCGTGATGGTCATCGGCATGAGCGGCGCGGTCACAGCCTTGGGCGATACGTTGGTCTTTACCGCGGGTATCTCCCCGGAGGACTCGCCCATCGTGGCGGGGCTGGTGGACTTGCGCATCTATCACCCGGTGATCGCGTTGGTCGTGGGGGGACTGCTGGCGCTGGCCGTCTTCACCGTCCGCGCCGCGCGACCGTCGGCGACGGTGCAGCGGCTGACGTTGGTCTTGGGCGCGCTGTATGTGACACAGGTGATCGCCGGCGCGATCAACGTCGCGCTCAAAGCGCCGGTCGCGATCCAACTCTTTCACCTGCTCGTGTCCGAGCTAATTTGGATTGGGCTGGTGCTGCTGGCGGCGACCGCGTTGGCGCAACGCCGCGACGCGACGACACCCGCGGCGGCGACGTCGCTGGCCGGGCAGGGATCACGTTAGGACACTTCGCGGACAAGGATGGGGCGGCTATGGGCAACGTGGTGATTTTGGGCGCGGGGCTGATGGGCAGCGCCTTTTCGACGCCGCTGGCCGACAACGGTCATGCGGTGCGGCTGGTCGGCACCCATTTGGACGACGAGATCATCGAGGAGGTCCACGAGAGCCGCGTGCACCCGCGGCTGCGTGTGCGGCTGCCCGATGCGGTGACGCCCTACACCTTCGACCGGCTCGGCGAAGCCATGGACGGGGCCGACCTGGTGGTCGTCGGCGTCAATTCGCTGGGTGTGGACTGGGCGGCGATGATGTTGGGCGAGGTGCTGCGCCCTGGCACGCCGGTCCTCATGCTGACCAAGGGGCTGGAGGGTGACGGCGCGCAGTTGCGGCTGCTGCCCCATGTGCTGGCGGGGGGGCTGCCGGCGGACCTGGCCGATGGGCTGCCTCTCGCGGCCATCGGCGGGCCGTCCATCGCCGGCGAACTAGCGGTGCGGCGGCATACCTGCGTGGTGATCACGGGGACGGCGGCTGCGCCGCTGGAGCAATTGGCGGGGATGCTGCGCACGCCCTATTACCATGTGTGGCCCAACCGCGACTTTGTGGGCGTGGAGATGTCGGTCGCCATGAAGAATGTCTACGCACTGGCGGTGGGGCTGGTGGGCGGCCTGCTGGAGAAGGAAGGTCGCGAGGCCAACGATGCGGTGATGTTCAACCAGGCGGCGGCTATCTTTGCCCAGGGCCTCTGGGAGACGGCGTATCTGGTGGAGCAGTATGGTGGCCGGCAGGAGACGGTGTTGACGCTGCCCGCCGCGGGCGACCTCTACGTGACCAGTATGGGCGGGCGCAACGGGCGTATGGGCCGGCTGTTGGGGCTGGGCGTGCCGTATACCGAGGCCAAAAAGAAGCACATGTCCGCCGATACCATCGAGGGGGCCGAGCTGGCGCTGGCGATTGGCCCCACCGTGGAGCAGATGATCGAGGCGGGCAAGTTGGACGCGGCGCGGCTGCCGCTGCTGCGCGCCATGGTGACGATTGTCTGCAACGATGCGCGGGTGCAGATTCCGTGGGATGGGTTCTTCGCGGGGTTATGAGCGTGGGCCGGGCTACACGGGATCGGCGAGCCAATGGCTGAGGTCGCGACCCAAGAGCTTGCTCAATTCTCGCACGTCATTATGATAGCGGGCGCGTAAGTCGGCGGCAATCGCGGGGTCGAGCGGCGGCGGCGGTTCCGGCGCGCTCTGCGTGGTGCTGCGCAGCACTTGCCGCATGTGGTTGCGGACGGCGACATCGGGCCAGATGAACTTGCCCAAGCGGCGCGCCCACAGGGGCGGACGGTTCAGCCAACGCACCGTGGAGATGCTGCGAGGGCGGGTATAGCGATTGAGCCGGGCCGACGTATCCACCGGCACGGCGGGGTCCACACCGAGAAACGCGAAGATTTTGCGGACGTTGTATTGGGGGTCGCGGTCTAGGTCCTCGCTCAACAACAGACAGAACGAAGATAGCGGGTAGTAGGGCCGCCATGCCCCCAGCAGGCGCGCATAAAGGCCGTCGGCGAAGTAGCACGCCGCGCCGTCGTGGCGTGTGGGCGGGTCGGCCGGCTCTTGAGCCAGTAGCGTGGCGAAGTCGGCCTGTTCGTAGCCGTGGGCCACGCGGTACAGGTAGTGGGACCAGGCGCGCGCGACGGGGGACCGCAGAATCACGACGAACTTAGGGGGGTGGTCGCCATAGACTTCATGCAGGCGCGGGCCGACGATCTCCGGTCGGGCAAAGTACTGCGGTGAGGCTTCGCCGCGCATGGGCCACCGTTCGGCGTCGCGGAAAAAGGCCCGGCGATAGTAGTCCGTCCCCCGTGCATAGTAGTCGTCTTTGAGAAAGAAGAGAGTATCCGGCGGCTCGCACAGGTAGATGTCGGGGTGCTGGCCCAGATAGTGGTGGCGCGCACGGGTGCCCCGGAGCGGCCGGGCCACAAATTAGAAATTGGGGTTTTGGGGGGACAAAATTT
>CAYJQA010000070.1:0-6897 GCA_964372065.1 uncultured Litorilinea sp. | reverse complement strand
AAAACAATCCAGAAGCGGGCGGCGCGCACTGGTAGATGGCGGGGGGCTGCCCCATATCGGGGCGCAGCGACCGGGCCCCCGTGCGCGGCGCGCCAAGAATGAAGAAGTTGGGTAGTTGGGCGAACATATCTGGTATACGGTTGGCTTGAGCGGCTGGCAATGGAGTTGTGATGCCGTACACGGCGCTAGGAGCGGCTCACGTCGATGATGACCTTGACGACGTTGTCGCGATACGCTTCATTCAGCGCAAAGGCCGCCGGTGTGTCGGTCAACGGGAAGCGGTGACTGATGACCGCGCCGAGGTTGACCTTACCGCTTTCGACTAGACGAATGGCGCGCGGGTAGACATGCTTCATGCGCCGCGACATGCGGATGGTGAGGCCCTTGCGCCGGGCGGTGGCGTGGTTCATGGCGAACTTGTTGTCGCCGGGGATGCCCACGAGCACCATACGTCCGCCCAGCCGCGTCATTTCCGCGGCCCATTGGATGGAGTGATCCGCCCACGCCGCCTCGATGGCGCAATCCACCCCGCGGCCCTGCGTCGCGGCCTGAACGGCGGCGACCGGGTTCTGCTCGCGGAAGTTGATGGGGATGCCGCCCAACTCCTCGGCTACGGACAGTCGCCAGGGGAACTGGTCCACCACAAAGATGGGAGTCGCCCCGGAGGCGCGCACGGCCTGGAGGATAAACAGGCCGATGGCGCCCGCGCCCAAGATCACGACGCTTTCCGCTACCCGCAGCTTGGCCAGATCGGTGGCGTGGATGGCTACGCCCAGCGGCTCCAACAGCGCCGCGCCCGCCTCGTCAATGGTGGGCGGGACGGGGAAACAGGTGTGGGCGGGCATGTGCATCCACTGGGACAGACTGCCTTCGTCGGGATAGAGACCGCAGAAGTGCAGCCGCCGGCACAGGTTGGGATAGCCCTGCTCACACATTTCGCAGCGTCCGCACGGCTGCGCCGGGTCCACGGCCACCCGCATGCCCGGCTGCAGCGGGTGGAACTCGCCGTCCAGTCCATCGCCCGGCCCCACGGCTTCCACGACGCCGGCAAACTCGTGGCCGAGCGTGAGCGGCGCTTGCAGCACGGTGTCGCCAATGCGGGCGTCCTGATAGGTGTGCAGGTCGCTGCCGCAAATGCCGACCGCGGTGATGCGCAGGAGCACTTCGTGGGGGCCGGGTGCGCCCGGATGGGGCACCTGGTCGACGCGCAGGTCTTTGGGACCATAGAGACGAACGGCTGTCATAGTTGCCGGGTGGGACATGGCGGACTCCCCGCTGGCGTTGGTGGTGGCAAGTATGCATGGTCTAGCCTGATCAAACCCAGTATACACGCGAACCGTCGCCGGGCGTAATGGCGGGTGCGACCTTCTGCACTACGACATTGTCACGCGCCTGACATACGCTGCCGCCGGTTCACCCTATGCTGGCAGGCACTTGTGGGTAATTTCACGAGCGGCTGCCGGCGGGCGGCGCTCTCAACCGATGGACGCAACGATGAGACACACCGGCGCGGCGGGGCAATTCCAGAACGGAGATGACGCGGCATCCGCCCCGTTGATTCGCTTGGAGCAGTTGAGTAAGAGCTACGTGGAGGCGGGGCAGGCGCGGGTCGTGCTGGACCAGCTTGACCTGGAGTTTGCCGCCGGCGAGTTTGTCTGCTTGCTAGGCAAGTCGGGGAGCGGCAAGAGCACGCTGCTCAACTTGATCTCCGGCATCGACGCGCCCACGCGCGGGCATGTCACCATCCGCGCCGCCGACGAGACGGTGCGCTTGACCGCGCTGAGCGAGCGGGCGCGCACGCTCTTTCGCCGCCGCCACATCGGCATCATCTTCCAGTTCTTCAACCTGATCCCGACGCTCACGGTGCTGGAAAACGTGACGCTGCCGCTGGAGTTGGCGGGGCGGGGCGGCGATGCGCGGCGCAAAGCGACCGCGCTGTTGGGCCGCGTGGGGTTGGGCGACCGGCTGGCGACCTTCCCGGACAAACTCAGCGGCGGCGAGCAACAGCGCGTCGCCATCGCGCGGGCGCTGATCCACGACCCGTTGCTGATCCTGGCGGATGAGCCGACCGGCAACCTGGACGACGAGACGGGCGAAACCGTGCTGGCGCTGCTCTTGGAACTGACGCGGGACGCCAGCAAGACGCTCATCATGGCGACGCACGCGTCCGAAGTGGCGCAGCGGGCGGATCGGGTGCTACATCTGGTGCACGGGCGGCTGGTGGGCGAGCCACTCTATCGCGAGCAGCATCCCGCCCTGTATGGGAACGACTAGCGCGATGCCGCGCTTACTGCCCGCCTCATGGCGTGCACTCCACAGGCTGGCCTGGCGACATGCCTGGCGCAGACCCCTGCAAAGCCTCTTCTTGGTGGCGGGCGTCGCTATCGGCGTCGCCATGATCGTGGCGATTGACCTGGCCAACGGGTCGGCGCAGCGCGCCTTTGAGCTGGGGACCGAAACGGTTACGGGCCGCGCCACGCATCAGATCGTGGGCGGGCCAAGCGGTCTCGACGAGGGCGTCTACACGACGCTGCGCCGCAAACTGGGGATGCGGATGAGTGCGCCGGTGGTCGAGAACTACGTCGTGGTGGCCGAACTGGACGGCCAGCCCATGCGGCTGTTGGGCGTGGACCCCTTTGCGGAGACGCCTTTTCGCGCCTATTTGGGGCCGGGCGACGGCCGCGCGCCGGTGGCCGCTTACCTGACGCCGCTGCTGGTGCAGCCGGACAGCGTGCTGGTCAGTGCGGACGTGGCCGCCCGCTATGGCTTGACGGTGGGCGCGACGCTCACGGCGCAACTGGGCGCGGCGGTCCACCCGCTGACCGTGGTCGGGCTGCTCGAACCGGCGGACGACCTGAGCCGGCGGGCGCTGGAAATGCTGCTCATCGCCGACATCGGCACGGCGCAAGAGGTGCTGGGCCGTGTGGGGCGGCTCGACCGCATCGATCTCATCGTCCCGGACGACGCGGCCGGGCAAGCCGAGCTGGCGCGCATCGCCGCCAGCTTGCCGCCCGGCGCACGCATCGCGCCCAGCGCGGGCCGCAGCGGGACGGTCAGCGAGATGGCCGCGGCCTTTGGCCTCAACCTCACCGCGCTGAGCCTGCTGGCGCTGGTGGTGGGGATGTTCCTGATCTACAACACGGTGACGTTTAGCGTGGTGCAGCGCCGCCCGGTGATCGGCGCGCTGCGGGCGCTGGGGATGACGCGTCGCGAGGTCTACGGGCTGATTCTACTGGAAGCGGTGCTGCTCGGCGTGCTGGGGACGCTGGCCGGGCTGGGGCTGGGGATTGTGTTGGGCCGCGGCGCGGTGCAGTTGGTCACGCGCACGGTCAACGACCTCTTCTTTGTGGTCTCCGTGCGTGAGATGGACGTGGCCTGGTGGACGTTGGCGAAGGGCGCGGGGATCGGCGTGGCCGCGGCCGCGTTGGCCGCCGCGCTGCCCGCGCTGGAGGCGACGAGCGTACCCCCTGCGGGCGCGCTGCGGCGGAGCAACATCGAGGAACGGTCGGCGGCGGCGCTGCCCTGGATCACGGCGGGGGCCGTAGGGCTGCTGGCCGTGGGCGCGGCGCTGTTGATCCCGGAGTGGAACCTGGTCGTGGCGTTTGCCGGGCTGTTCGCCGTAATCGTGGGCGCGGCGCTGCTTGCGCCGCTGCTGACGCGCGGGTTGATGGCCGCGGCGGAGGCGGTGGCAGGCCGCGGCCTGGGCGTGATCGCCCGCATGGCCCCGCGCACGGTCATCCGCAGCCTGAGCCGCACCTCGGTAGCGGTGGCCGCGCTGATGGTGGCCGTGAGCGTCATTATCGGCGTGGGCGTGATGATCGGAAGCTTCCGCACGACCGTGGCGCTGTGGCTGGACGATGTGCTCCAGGCCGACATCTTTGTGTCGCCGCCGTCGCTGAGCGCCAATCAAGTCCTGACGACGCTCGCCCCGGAGATAGTCACGGAACTGGCGGCGTATCCGGGCATCGCGTGGCTGGCAACCACGCGTGGGGTGGACGTGGCGGCCTTTGTACCGGAAGCCGGCGGCGCTGAACGGGCGGTCACCGTGCGCTTGATCGCGGTTAGCGAGGACATCGCGGGCGAGCGCAGGCGCTATCGGGCGGCGGTGGGCGACTGGCGCGCGACATGGGACGCCGTCGTCGCGGGCGGCGTGATCGTCAACGAGCCCATGGCGAATCGCTTTGGCGTGGCGGTGGGCGATATGCTCCAGGTACAGACGGACCGCGGGCGGCAGGTCTTTCCGGTGGTCGGGGTGGCGGTGGATTTCGACGTGAACCCGGTGGCCTTTATGCACGATCCGGTCTACCGCATGTGGTGGGAGGACCGCGCGATCTCGGCGGTGGGGCTGTTTGTCGCGCCGGGCGTGGACGTGGACGCCAAGGTGGCCGAACTGCGCCGGGCGCTCGGGCAGGCGTCCGCCGGACGGGGTGAATTGCTGGTGACGTCGAATCGGGGCACGCGCCAGAACGCGCTGGACGTCTTTGACCGCACGTTTGCCATTACGGTGGCGCTGCAACTGCTGGCGACTGTGGTCGCGTTTATCGGTATCTTCAGCACGCTCATGAGTCTGCAACTGGAGCGCCGCCGCGAGATCGGTGTGCTGCGCGCTACGGGGATGACGCGCGGGCAGCTTTGGCGGCTGTCGCTGCTGGAGACAGGGCTAATCGGCGGATCCGCCGGGCTGCTGGCGATTCCGACCGGCTATCTGCTGGCGGTGATCCTGATCTACATCATCAACCTGCGTTCGTTTGGCTGGACGCTGGAGATGCGGCTGGACGTGTGGGAGTTCGGCCAGGCGTTCTTGGTGGCGTTGGGCGCGGCACTGGCCGCGGGGCTATACCCGGCTTGGCGCATGGGCAGGATCCCCCCGGCGGAGGCGGTGCGCGCCGAGTAGAGGGATGGGGGCGTCATGCTGAGCGCAGCGGGAAGGGGATGCTTCGCTCAGCATGATAGATAGGGCGGGTTAGCCCATCAACATCTGGTCGATGGTGTCGGCCACTTGGGCGTAGATGGTGGATTCGCTGCGGTTGAGGCGAATCTGATTGGCGATACGCCGCAAGAGGCCGGGGTTGGCTTCGGCCAGGTTCTGGGTCATGGTGAACCACAGCCGCTGCAGGTCGGGGTTCTGATGGGTGGCCGCGCTGATCGCGATCTCAGCGGGCGAGGTGGTGCTCAGGCTGGGATTGGCCGCGGTCATGCCCAACTCGCGCCACGCATTGACCCAGTAATAGGAAAGCATGGGGTTGATGAGGCCGCGCATCCGGCTCCACAGCGGGTCATCTTCCTGCACCAAGTAGAAAAAGGCCAGGTAGTAGGGGCGGGAGTTGGCGTAATCCCGATGGATCTGGGATAGTTCGCCCGCCTTGACCGACGCATAGGAGGCCATGTACCAGCGCAAGTCCTCGACGCTGGCCCCCGGCTCACCCACGTCGACGGCGTCCCATTGCAGCCGGCAAGCAAAGAGATAGCTGCGCGCCGAGGCGGCAAAGTCCTGGGAACGCTGGAGCATGGCGGACTTTGCCAGCGAACGGGCCTTTTCCTGCGTGCGCGGCAGGTTGTCGGGCAGTTGGACGTGCTCGATGTCATAGCGGAGCAGCGCCAAGAGCGGCTCCTCCGCAAATGGGATGGCGTTGTGGCCGGGCAGGACATAGCGCCCCTCCTGCACCGAGATCAGTTCGCGCGCCTCCAAGTCCTCCAACAAGCTCTGGATGTAGTCCTCTTGATCGCGGTCGTTGAGCAGGATCATGGCTAACTCGTTGGCGTCGATCTCCAGCCCGGCGTTGATGACGGCATAGACAAAGCCGGACTCGGCGCGCTGTACAAAGGCGGCCTCGCTGTCGATCTCGGAGGCCATCTTGACCGGGACATGGACGGAGGCGACTTGGTCGCCATAGTCGAAGGCGCGCTGGCGGAAGCCCATCTGCCAGATCTGGCGCAGGGTCGTCTTGCTGCGGATGAGACCCTGGGCCTCGTAGCGCAGGCCGAGTTCTTCCAGCAGTTCGTCGGTGGTGCGCTCGTCCGGGTGCTCGGTCAACTCGCGGTAGATGTCGCGCAGGACGTCGCGGCGGGTGCTGAAGTCCATGGACGTCATCTTGAGCCGGTTGAAGATCTGCTTGTACTGCATGCGCAGCGAGGAGCCGGGGCCGGCCGCGTCCATAGCGACGGCGGTCTGCGCCGAGACGGGCGCGGTGCGCGTGGCGGTTGACAGTTGGCCGTTGCTGGGGAGGGGCATGCCCGCTTCCCAGGGGTGCAGGTCGCCGTCGCCGGGCACGAAGTCCTTGGGCGCGACGTAGAGCTGCATCTCTTTGACGAAAAGCGCGATCAGATCGAGGTTGGTTTCCAGCCAGTTCTTGAACTGGGAATAGCCGAAATTGGCCTCGTTGAAGGCGGAGTCCATGAGCAGCATGGTCTGCTTGAGCTTGGCCGCGAGCACGGGTAGCTCGCTGCGCTGGCTGTGGATCTGGAGGGCGCGGGCCAGCAGACTGCGGGCAGTCTCGTTGTCGGTGGTCGTGGCCTGATGCATCTCATGCACGTCGTGCATCTCGCCGAGCACGGCTTCGAGGTAGATGAACTCGTCGCACGCCTTGATCAGCAGGGGATGGGTGACGTCGCGCGGGCCGATGCCCAGCGTGTAGCGGCTGTACTCGCGCAGTTTGGTGACGAGCGGGCCAAAGTCGCTGTCCCCGGAGACGATCACGAAGGTCTGGATCTGCGGGCGGGTGATGGCGGTTTCCATGGCGTCGAGCGCCATGCGGATGTCGGCCCGGTTCTTCCCAGCGCGCACGCTGTAAATCTGGATCAGGTCGACGGAGTTGTTCATCAACTCCTCGCGATAGTGGGAGAAGCGACTCCAGTCGCCATAGACCCGTTTGATGACGACCGGGCCGCGGCTCTGGA